>DVKW01000212.1 GCA_018715855.1 Candidatus Galligastranaerophilus intestinigallinarum | reverse complement strand
AAGTTCAACCGCCTTTGTTTCTACTAAAATTGCTTCGCTGCGCCTTTTTAAAAAAGGCTCCGCAACGGCGGCTTGGAACGGTTTCGCATATCGCCTTGCTTCATAAGCAAGCCGATATTGCTCCACACACCTATGTTTTTTTAAGGGATAGGTCGCGCGCATCGATATCGCTGCAACAGCGCAATTTTTTATTGGTTTTTTATTTGCCTGACGGCAAATGCTCAGCACAGCGGTGTCAAACGGTTTTGTCTAACAATGCCCAATAAAAGGTGTATTTGTTTATGATTATTCTTTCAAAGAAATTTTTTTTATAGTATAATCAACCCGTTAGTATTAGAGAAGAGATTATGGCTTCAAACAGAAAAGTTTCTTCATCCTTAAAAGTTGGTATTTTAACAGTTACCGCACTTATAATTCTTATTTTCACCGTGCTTTGGATTAAAGGCAGAAGCTTATCATCAGGTGAAAGAATTGAAGTTATTTTCCACGATATAAACGGTATTCGTGCAGGTTCCGGCGTTCAGATGATGGGGCTTAGAATCGGCCAAATTGAAGAAATTATTCCTGTTGTAGCAGGCAAAGACAGCCATGTTAAGGTTAAATTTGTTATAACCGAAAAAGGCGTTAAAATTCCCCATGCTTCAACAATTTCAATTCAGCAATCAGGGCTTATCGGCGAACAATTTTTAGAAGTTATGCCGCCAAAAGTTAATTATATTTATATGGAAACAAACAAAACATCTACCAATATTAAAGAAGGCCAAGATGTTTATATGGTTTTATCAAATGAATATACAAAAATAGGCAAAGTGGAAGATGCAAGGGTTATTCCCACATCTGCTGCGCCTTTAGAATACAGGTCTAAATTCAAAACAAAAAATACTTTAAAAATAGGCTATATAATAGATTTACCGGGGCTTATTTTAGATAATTCAAATATATTGGCTTATGTAACAGGCAATAACAATTTAAGGTTTGAGCTTAAAAACGGCGCCAAAATGGAAGCTCCGACAACAACTTCGCCATACACAATAATTGAACCAATGAGAATAAGCGATTTTCTTGAACTTCAATATAAAGCTGCTCATTCTCTTGCAAGTGTTAATTATAGAGTTATGGAAATTTTATCGGATGAATTTGTATCCGATATTAGAGAATCTGTTGTAAATATCAATGATTTAACCAAAAAAGCAAACACTACAATAGATAAAGCAATGGCATTAATTGATTCAAGTAAAGAAGAATTAGACGCCGTTTTAAAACAAACAAACATTTTAACCAAAAAGCTTTCTGTTTTATCTGACAATTTAAACGATATTGTTGGCGACAAACAAACACAGCAAGATTTAAGAAACACAATAAAATCTGTTGGCAGATTGTCAGATAATATGAATAAAATCATAGAAACCCCCGAAACTAAAGAAATGCTTTCGGATTTAGGCGAAATTTCAAGAAATTTGGCGGATATTTCTTGCTACATTAATGAATTTGCAGGCGATGAAAAATTAAGAAAAGACCTTAAAGAATCTGTTTCTGGCATTAATAATGCAGTAAAAGAAGTGAATGAAAACTTGAAAAAAGTAAACGAAGTTTCAGGCGAAGAACAACTTACAATAAATAATTCAATTCAAGATGCAATGATAACAACAAGAAACTTAAGAAAATTCTCGGAAAAATTGAATAAAAGGTTCTTATTGTTCAGGCTAATGTTTTAATTATGGCATTTAACATAAAAAAGAAAATAACAGATTTTCACTATGGTAAAAAATCGGCGCTTTTAACCGCTTTGTTTATTTTGCCCACCGTTTTTTATTTTCTTTTTATAAATATAAAAAATTTTTTATACAAAATAAATTTTTTAAAAGAAACCGTTGTTGAACCTTTTATAATTTGTGTTGGCAACTTAACAACGGGCGGGGTTGGCAAAACCCCTGTTGTAATTGAACTTGCAAATTTTTTGGCAGAAAAAAATTTGCAAGTTGCAATTTTATCAAGGGGCTATCAAGGCAAATTAGACAATAAAAAAGTTAACTTAATTAAAAATTTTGATAAAATTTTAATTGATGACCCGATTTTATCAGGCGATGAAGTTAATTTAATTTCCAAAAAAACAAAAAATGTTGTTGTTGTAACTTCATCAAACAGAATAAAAGCTGCAAAATACTTGAAAGAAAATTTTAATATTCAAGTTATTATTATGGATGACGGGTTTTCAAACAGAAAAATAAAAAAGAATTTATCCCTTCTTTTGATAGATTCAAAAAGCGCATTTGGAAACGGTTTTTGCCTTCCTATGGGCCCTTTAAGAGAGCCTTTATCCGAAATTAAAAGGGCAGATAAAATTATTGTTGTTCAAAAAGGGGGAAGCGGCGAAATTAACCCTTATATAACAAAAAACATGAAAGATTTTGAAATTTGCAAAATGATAAAAGGCGAAATTTATAACATTAAAACGGGCGAAATTTTAGATAAAAAAGAAGTTTTGGCTTTTTCCGGAATTGGCGCGCCTGATAAATTTTATTCCATTTTAAATGATTTGGAAATTAAAAAAACAATAAGCTTTGATGACCATTTTGAATACAATCAAAAAACAGTTGATATGATAAATGAAAAATTAAAAAGCCTTAATTTAAAAGCAGCCGTTACAACAGAAAAAGATATGGTAAAAATTTTAAAATTCCAAAATGTTGATAACTTTTATGCTCTTAAATTAAAGCCTTTAATTAATTTTAATAAAATTTTAGATAACGTTAATTTATTTAATTAAAGCTTGAACTTCTTTAAAATTGGGGTTTTTAGAACCCTTTAGCCACATAAATAAAACCATTTCTAAAGATAAGGTTAAAATTCCAAGCTGAGATAAATTTTTCATTGCAAGAAGTTTTTCTTCATCTTTTCTTGAATGCGAAATGTCATAAACAACAAAAACTTCATACCCCATTTCTTTTAGTTCAATTGCCGTTTGAAAAACACAAATATGCGCTTCAATTCCAAATAAAACAACTTGTTTTTTGCCTGTTTTTTTAGCAGCTTCAAAAATTTCATCTTCTTTTACAATAGAAAAATTTGTTTTTTCAAAAGGAAGATATTTTTCCCCTAAAATTTCTTGAACTTCTTGAATTGTAGCGCCTAAACCCTTTGGGTATTGTTCTGTTGTAATTGTATCAATGTTTAAAATTTTTGCGGCACTTACAATTTTTTTTGTTTTTTCAACCATTTCATTTTGGTTTTTTTCACTCAACATTTTAACAAGCTTATCTTGCACATCTATCATAATTAAAATTGAATTTTTTGAATTTAACATTTTTTATCCTTTTTGTTAATAAATTTCTATATTAAAAAATTGTATGCTAAAATTATCCTATGAAAAAAATATTTTACACAATTTTATTTTATTTTCTTATCACCCCCTTTGTTTTTGCGCAAAATATTTTGGTTGAAAGCATGACAGATTTCAATACAAACGATAATGAAAAAGTTTTTAGTGCAAAAGTTGTTGAAGAAACCGAACTTTCAGACGGTAAAATTATTAAGGCAAATTCAACAATAAACGGCACAATATTAAAAACGGTTGATGCCAAAAGGGGCAAAAGAAACGCATACATTGTAATTCAGCCTGAATCTTTTGAAATAGACGGCGTTGTTCATTTAATAGAAGATGAAAACTTAGAAGCAAAAGTTGTCGGCTATTCTAAAAGAGATTATAAAAAAACGGCACTTGATGCAGGGCTTGCCGTTGGCGGATATTTTGTAAAAGGTTTAAGCCAGGTTTTCTATTTTTCAAAAGGGCTTATAATTCCTGATGAAGATAAATCAAGAATTAAAACCGCTTTTCATAATGTTTATGAAAACACCCCCTTTGTTTACATTGAAAAGGGCGAAGATGTTGACATAGAAAAAGGCGATTTGCTTGTTTTAAAAGTTTATCATTCGGAAATTCCAAAATGGAGATTTATTAAGAGGAATAAATAATTTTAGGCAAAAATAAAATTGTTTTTGTTTTTATTAAGTTAGGTGTGTGTCTTATTTTTTAGGAAGAAAATAAATTTATGAGAATTGAAAAAGTCGGAATGACCCCGCTTTCATTCGGTAAAAAGCTGGAAGAGCACAGAAGCTGGGGCGCAAGAGTAGCAACAGATGACAACAAAAAAGAAAATTCAAGTTTTAAAATTTATGTTTACCCTGATACAAAAGGCGTTGTAGCGGGCGTTATTAAACCTGACGGTTCAAAAAGAGAATATGAACTTCAAAATAAAGGAAAAGGCGTTTTTGAAAAAACAGATATTCAAAAAGGCGAAATTTCCCCCGGCGATAAATATTATTATACAATCTATAAAGGTTCAGGCGAAATTGACACCGTTAAAGACCCATACACCTTTAAACAAGAAAAATTAATCGGCGATTCAACTATATATGACCAATCGGCCTTCAGATGGCAAAATGATGCAGCTTGGAAAAATAACCCAAACAGAATTTCAAGAACATCAAACGGCAGGGGCAAAAATTTATCTGTTAAAGATGCAAGAATTTACGCTCTAAACCCCGATTCTTTTACGGATAAAAGAAGCTATGAAGGCGTTAAAGATAAATTAAAAGAAATTAAAGAAATGGGCTTTAACACTGTTGAAATTATGCATGTTGAAAACACCTATTCTTATAACTGGGGCTATGACGGAGTTGACAAGATGGCAGCTTCCGATTATTTGGGCGGCCCCGATAAATTAAAAGAACTTGTTGATGAAGCCCATAAAGAAGGCTTAAATGTCGTGTTTGATATCATTCCAAACCACTTAGGCCCTGATGGTGCGCAATTAAAAAGAACGGGCCCATATATAAAAGGCCCCAATGCATTTGGCGAAGCGTTTAACTTTGAAGGTGAAAATTCGGAATACGTTCGAGATTATATAATTAATTCTGCAATGAATTGGATTGAAAACTACCACGTTGACGGGCTTCGCCTTGATATGACAAAATATATGGAATCTGATTTAACCCTTAAACAAATGGCTGCAGAAATTAATTATCACTACCCCGATGCCTTTTTAATTGCAGAAGATGGCAGAGGCGGCATTAGTGTTGATGATAACGGCAATTATTGGGCAAACAATGAAGAAGTTCACGATAAAAGAGTTGTAAACCCTCTAAGGCCTGAAGAATACGGCAGGGGAAAATCTGAAGAAGAACACACAAAAGCAATTCAAGATATTATAAACGGAAAAACCAACCTTTCAAGATTGGGAATGGATTCCGAGTGGGATTTTAATTATTATCATCAATTAGATTCCATTTTATATGCGCCTAATACATCAAATCTTCTAAAGGCCGCTTTAAATGCACAGCAAAGCGTAAAATATGTTAAAAGCCACGATGAAATCGGCAATTATGAAGGAACAAGGGCAATATCAAAATTAATGGTTCCGAAATTAAGGCTTAATGATTCAATGAGCCTTAGCCAAAGAGACATTGAAAGAGCAAGAGATTATGCAAAACAAAAAGGCAAATCTTTTGAAGAAGCAATTTATATTGTAACTTGCCAAAAAGCACAGCTTGCATCTGAAGATTTAGCCATTAAATATCAAACAGGCGAGCTTGACAAATATGAAGTAACCCCCGATATGTCAAGAGAAGAAGCCCAAAAGCAAAGAGACAGGCTTCAAGTTAGAGTTCTTTCGCCTTTAGGAATTAATTCTTCTTCTAAAATTAATTTCAACAGAATTAAAAAAGCATTTAACGATTCAATTGCACAAAATAAAATGGCCTTAGCCTTAACTTATTCAATCCCCGGGCCAAAAATGACCTTCCAAGGGGATGAAGACGCCGATTTAACACCGTTTAGGTTCTTCAGGCAGTTTGAATCCGTTCCTTATGAAGAATATTTATACACCGAAAAAGGCTATGAACCCGGCATGGACGCTTTGAGCGAATCTACTTTGGGTAAAATCAACTATTCTGAAAAAGGCAAAGAAAGAATGGAGCAATTTGCCGCATTAACAAAAGATTTAAACAAATTAAACGAAGAAAACCCCGCAATAAGGCTTGGTCATATTGATAATTCAACAACTGTTGACCATGGAATGTCGCAAGTGGTTGCATTCAGCACAAAAGACGATGTTTCAAACAATGAAATATTCACTATAACAAACGCAGGCGAAACTAATTACAGGGAAGACAAAGACAATGAATATTGGATTAAATTCCCCAAAGGCCGCTGGGTTGAAGTTTTAAACACCGATGATGAAAAATACGGCGGAACATCAAGACATTTAAATAAAGATGAAATAATTCACGGTGACGGCAGCACAAACAGAGCAATTAATTTGGCCGGATATTCAACAATTTGCTTTAAGCGTGTGGGTTAAATTTTAAATTTTAAAAAGGGCTTAATCAAAAGCCCTTTTTTGTTGCTTGATTTTACCCCTTTTTTAATATAATATGAACTTGATTATTGACATTTATGAATAGAAAGTGGAGTTATTTATGTCAGAAAGAAAATTAGTCGGAACAGGCGAAATGTTCAAAAAAGCACT
>DVKW01000211.1 GCA_018715855.1 Candidatus Galligastranaerophilus intestinigallinarum | reverse complement strand
ATTTTTCAACGCTTTTCATTTTGCTTTTTAGCTGGTTATATTGTTTTTTTGTTGCAATTGTCGTGGCCCATGCCTTAACTTCGCCGTTTTTATTTTTAATATATTCATCAATTTTATCTAAAATGCCGGTTTTTTGCCTGTGGTCAAAAATCTTAATTTTAGCTGAAAAATTATCTGAAAGTTTATCATTTAAAATACAATCAGTAACAAGCTGAATTTTTTCTTCATCATTAAATTTGTTGATTTCAGGCCTAAATACAAGGTCAATATAATCACCGAATTCAAAACCCATTGCAGGTCTTTTCCAATATAGGCAATTAAATTCAAGGTCATCTTTTAAAATTGAAAATGCCATATGGTTTTGTTCTTTGCCAATGGTTCTGAATTTTGTGAGCTTAGAATTTTTAAATAAAAACAAAGGTTTTTGATTGCAAGCACCAAAAGGCTCAAGTAAATCAAGCTGTTTTATTAAATCAACTGAAATATCGCCACCTGCTAGTTCTAAATCAATGTTAATTAAATTTTGAACTTTAGAATCATCTCTATAATTTATAACAGCTTCCGTTATCCTTTTTTTAAGCATTTCAAAAGGAACTTTTTCCATATCGGAGCTAAAGCCCCCTGCCATTGAATGGCCGCCAAAGCCAAGCAAAATATCTGCCAAAGATTGTAATGTTTTTGCAATATCAACGGCTTCAATTCCTCTAATAGAACATCTATATACATTTTTATCATCAGATGTCATCAAAAAAACGGGGACATTAAACTTTTCAACCAATTTTGAAGCAACTATGCCAATTATTCCTATGTGCCAATCTTTGTTATATAAAACAATGCAATCTTTCGGGCGAGAAAGCATTGAAAGCGCTTCATTATATGTTTTGTCGCACAAATTTTGCCTGATTGAATTTAGACTGTTTAATTTTTCAATAATCATATCAAGCTGAAGTATATTATCCTCGGTTAAAAGCTTAAATGAAGTTTCTGGAACATCCAACCTGCCTGCAGCGTTTATTCTCGGTGCAAGAATAAAGGCAATGTCATCACTTTTAATTAAATCTGTCTTGTTTTGGCCTTCAAAAAGCCTTTTTACGCCTTTTAGAGCACCTTTATTAATACAATTGAGGCCATAAGCAGCAATTGTTCTGTTTTCGCCAATTAAAGGCACAACATCTGCTATTGTGCCTATTGCAGATAAAGAAATTATTTCTTCTTTTAGTTTTGAATAATCATTTTCGTTATTTTTAAATTCATCCAAAAGCGCATAAGAAAGCTTCATTGCAACGCCTGCGCCTGACATATAAGAAAATTTTTCAATTTGATTAACAGATAAATCTTCTCTAAGCGCATTATCAGCTAAAGGGTTTAAAATACAATCAGCAGGGGGCAAAACCTTTGGGGGTTCATGGTGGTCTGTTATAATTGTTTTAACAGATAAATTTTTAATTAATTCAATTTCTTTTATATTCGAAATGCCGCAATCAACTGTTATTAAAACCTTTACATTGTTTTTTGATTTTTGCAGCAATAATTCTTTTAAGTTAATTCCATGCCCTAAATTAATTCTGTCAGGTATAAAATATGAAAAATTAGCGTTAAGGACCTTCAAGGTTTTATATAAGATTGAAGTTGAAGTAACACCGTCACAGTCAAAATCGCCCCAAATTAAAATTTTTTCATTGTTTAAAATTGCATTTTTTACAATCTCAACAGCTTTTTTCATATCTTTAAAAAAATAAGGGTCTGATAATGAACTTGACAAAGGGTTTAAAAATTCTTCCTTATTTGTAATTCCCCTTGATTTTAAAATGGCATCAAGAACCGATTCGCCTTCTTTTTTTTCTGCAAGAAGTTTATAATTTATTGATGGCTTGTTTGTTAATGTTGTTTGCATAATTGAATTATACTATCTATTTATAGTATTGTTAAATTATGAAGAAAATTGCAATAACAGGTAATATAGCATCGGGGAAAAGCTTATTGGAAGCTTATTTTAAAAAAAGCGGCAATATAACCTTGTGTTTAGATAAAGTAACTGATGAAATATATAAAGATGCAAAATTTCAAGAAACGTTAAAAAAAATTTTTAATACCGCCGATAGAAATGAAATTTCAAACATTGTTTTTTCAAATAAAGCTAAACTAAAAACATTGGAAGGGCTTATTTTGCCTTTAATAAAACAAAAAATGTTCAATTTTTTCGATGAGAATAAAAATGAAAAAATTGTTTTTGTTTGTGCGCCAACATTGTTTGAAGCAGGCTTTGAAATTTATTTTGATGAAATAATTTTTGTAAGCGCAAGTGAAAATATAAGAAAAGAGCGCCTTATAAAAAGAAACAAATTATCTTGTGAAAAAGCTTTAAATAAAATAAATTCTCAAATTAAAGAATGTGAAAAAATTCCAAAATGCAATTATATTATAGAAAATAACGGAACAAAAGAAGAATTTTTAGCCAAAATAGACAAACTTAAAGCAAAGTTAAACATTCCCTGATTAATTTGCACGCTGTTGCAGTTGAAGTTTTTGTTGTGTCAATATCAGGTGCAAGCTCCATAATGTCAATGCCAACAATATTAAAGTTTTTAAGATATTTTAACCACTCAATTAATTCTAAATAGCTAAAACCGCCTGCTTCAGGAGTGCCGACACCCGACATTAAAGAAGGGTCCAAAACATCAAGGTCAATTGTTATAAAAATGTTTTTATCTCTAAAACAGTTCAATTCTGCAGGGGAAAATTTTTGAGTTGAATATTTTTGCATAATTCTAAACTCATCCCTTTCACCTGAACGAATGCCGATTTGCGCAATATTTTCATAGCCGATAATTTTTGCAACTCTGTACATAACGCCTGAATGGGTTAATTCTTCGCCTAAATATTGGCTTCTAAGGTCAGTGTGCGCATCAAATTGAATAACAGCTAAATTCTTATAATATTTCTTAATAGCTTCAATTTCAGCTAATGTCATCAAATGTTCGCCGCAAACGCCAAGAACCTTTTTATTATTTGAATAAATGCAATCAACATTATCTTGAACAATTTTTAATGCCTTTTTTGCATTTCCAAAAGGAAATTCAAGGTCGCCCGCATCATAGAATTTAATATCTGTTATATCTTTGTCAAAATATGGCGAATACGTTTCAATTCCGACAGATTCAACCCTTATTAACTGCGGTGCAAAACGTGTGCCCGGGCGGTTTGAACAAGTGC
>DVKW01000210.1 GCA_018715855.1 Candidatus Galligastranaerophilus intestinigallinarum | reverse complement strand
GCATTATTTTTATATAAATTAAATTTAAAATTTAAAATGGCAGCTAAAAATATAAAAATTGGCAAAATATAAAAATTGGGGTTATAAAAAATTGAAAGAAAAGAGATAAAAATTTTGTGCAAAAAGCCTTTATCTGTAATATATTTTCCACATTTTAAATATTTAACATTTTTTGGAAATTCAAAATTTCCCTTTTCATCTTTTTTAAAATTTTTAATTTCAGCTTCATTAAAATAAAAAAGTTTATCCCCCAAAGATAGAACAATGTTTTTAATGTTATTTCCAAAAAAAGAAATTTTATAAACGGGAAAATTGTTAATTTCAAAAGTTTTGTATGAATTAAAAGAAAAATTAGGCGCTTCTTTTATTTCATAACCGTTTACAAAAACTTTAAGGTTATCATCCGTATTAAAATTAATTCTAACATCTGAATTAATGCCCCCAAAAAGCGGAATGTTAAAGGCTGCTGCATTAAAAATTGCAATTAAAAAAAATAAAATTGCAGATAAAATTATAAGAAAAATTGAAATTTTATTTTGTTTTTGCATTTTATTTTTTCACTATCCTTGCAACTAAAACAGATTTATCCGTTTCAATAACTGATGCTATCCACCCTTCTTTTTTTGCAACTTCAAGAAAATCAAAAAACCTGACAGGCTGCAAAAGGGCATAAACAATTTTTGATTTTGAATTTTTAACCTTATCATACAAAGTTACAAGGTCATCATAGAAGAAATACATCATAATTTCTTCATTTTCTTTGTATAAATTTTTATAATATGAAGGAAAATCGTTATACAAAGGAAAATCAACCAAAGCAAGGCCAAAGGGTTGATTCTTCAAATTAAACGAATCGTAATATGCATATTTGACCGCTTCTTCCTGTCTTATTAAATTATATTCTTCTTTATAAACATATAAACCCTTGCCTGTAAAAGAAAAAATATAAAACAACATAAAAGGGGCTAAAACTGCATATTGAATAATTTTATTTTTGAATTTTACATAAAACAAAGAAACAACAAGAACCAATATTAAAGGTTCAATCATAACGTAATAATATGGCCTTACAATAGGCCTTATCAACATTGAAAAAATGTATGTTGTTAAATATAGAGAAAAAACCGAAAAGCAAGAATAAATGTATAAGTTAACGGCATCATCTTTTTTGTTTTTTTCAAGAATAATATTTTTTAATTTTGGAACAACGAAGAAAATAAACAATATAATAATTAAAACAGATACGCACAAATTTACCGTATATGTGCAAAACATAAGCCAAGTGCCTTTAATGTCATAAGAAATTAAATTGTTAAAACTTTTATCTAAAAGCCCCTGTTTTAGCGCCGTAATCACAAAATAAGGAAGAAACATTAAAGCTGCAAAAAGATTGGAATAAAAGAATTTAAGCCTGTTTTTCCCTTTTAAAATAGCCATGGCATATAAAAAATTTCCAAATAAAATTAAAATTTGAAGATAGTGGCAATTTGCCATCAAAGAAGCCACAATTGCATAAAAAATAAAATTTTTATTGCTTGGGTTTTTTATAATTTCAAACAAAAAATAAGCGCAAACAACAGTTAATAATGCACATAGTGAATACGAACGAAATTCTTGAGCGCTGTGGATTAAATAAACGTCTATGGATGCTAAAAAAGAAACAAAGATTGCCGCACTTTCGTTTAAATTTTTCTTTAAGAATAAATAAACCATAACAATTATGGCGCTTGAAAAAATTAAAGGTAAAATTCTGCAAACAACTTCAATATTCCCAAATAAAATCATCCAAAACCTTGCCAAGATGAAAAATAAAGGCGGGTTGCCGGGGTCTATAAAGGTTGACATAAAAGGCTTATTCGGGTTTGCACCTGTAGTTACGGTGTAAAGTTCATCCGACCAAAAGGGAAAGTTTATATCGGAAAACCTTAAAAATACGCCAAATAAAAGAATGAGCCACAGGGCATTTTTTTTAAAAATTTCAAAATTAAAATTAAATTTTTCTTTGTTGTTTAAATAAATTAAAACTGCAATAAAAAAACAAAAAACAGAAAATATATAAAAATTTGTGTTTTTAAAAATTGACAAAACATTAATAAAAAAGCTGTGGTGGCTTCCTTTGTCGTTTATAAATTTTGAATTTTTCATATATTTAATTTCAGACGGCAAGAAATAAATGTTTTTATTATATTTTTCAAATTTTTCAATATCTTTTTTTGAATAATAATAAAAATTTTTCCCCAAATTAATAACAATGTTATTTATATTTTCTAAATTATTATCATCAAATGTAAAATACATATATTTTACAGGGGAAGTTTTTTTTGAATAAACAAAATAGCTGTTATCTTCAAAAAGGCTGTATGGGGCAATTTCAGTATCATCCATATAAAAATGAAATTTTTCTTTTTTAGTTTTATCACTAAATTCAACATTCACATTCAAATTTGCATTTGCTCTATTAAAAAGCGGTATTAAAAAATCGTCTTTGTGGATTAAAATTGTTGAAAGCAAAGAAAAAATTCCAACACACAAAAAAAGAAAAAATAACAAATTTATAATTATTTTATTTTGAAAAGCGGATTTTAAAAACATTTTTCATTGCCTCAAAAAATATATCCCCGCTCATTTTCGATTCGCCAAGTTTTCTATCGGGAAAAACAATGGGAAATTCAACATACTTAAACCCTTTTTTATAGGCCCTGTATTTTAATTCAATTTGAAAAGAATAACCTTTTGAAATTATGTTATCAAGCCCGATTGCATCTATAACTTCTTTTTTCCAGCCGTTAAAGCCGCCTGTTAAATCGTTTATCGGGCACCATAAAACAATTTTTGAATAAAGAGAGCCCATTTTTGAAATTAAATTGCGGATAATACTCCAATTTTCAACAGAACCCCCTTTTATATTTCTTGAACCTATAACAAAATCGTATTTTTTAAGGTTTTCAAGCATTGTTGGTAAATATTCAGGCTTATGGGAAAAATCTGCATCCATTTCAATAAAAGCATTATATCCAAGGCTTATACCATGCCTGAACCCTTCAATATAAGCAGATGCTAACCCCGCTTTTTTTGCCCTTTTTAAAATATAAATTCTTTTATCACACATTGAATGAACAATTTCTGCAGTATTATCGGGGGAATTATCATCTATTATTAATAAATTAATATCGGGGCAATATTTAAAAACTTCTTCAATAAAACTTTTTATATTCAAGGCTTCATTATATGTCGGTATTAAAACCAAGGGCTTAAATTCGTTTTCCATCTTCATCTCACTATAAACTCTTCAACAGTATTTTTAAACAATAAAGAAACTTTTTCAAATTCTTCATCTGTTAATGTTTTTGCATTCAAATAAAATTCATTCAAATGTTTTGATTTTTTAAACCTTTGAAGGCAATATTTTTTTATTTTACCTTCTTTTTTAAAAATTTCATTAATTTTAACAAATGATTCATAATTTAAAAGGTTAGAAACAACAGTTGTTCTAAATTCATAATCAACTTTGTTTTGAACTAAAAGCTTAAATGTTTTTTTAACATTTTCAATGTTTATTTCTTTTGTAATGATATTGTTATATTCATCAAACGGCGCTTTTATATCCATTGCAATGTAATCTACAAGTTTGTTTTCAATTAATTCTTCAACCATATTTGGATTTGAACCGTTTGTATCAAGCTTTATTAAATAGCCCATATCTTTTATATTTTTTATAAATTCGGGCAATTTTTTGTGCAAAGTTGGTTCACCCCCTGTTATAACAACCCCATCTAATAAGCCTTTTCTTTTTTTTAAAAAAGAATAAATTGAATTTATATCAATTGGTTCAATAATGTTTGATATAACAAGCTCGGGATTATGGCAATAGGGGCAGTTAAAATTACAGCCAATTAAAAAAATAACAGCTGAAATTTTTTTCGGGTAATCTATTAAAGAACTTTTTGTAATTCCGCCTATTTGCATTTTTTATTCCACACAAAAATTCTTTCTTGTTTTAAATTCTTCCATTTTGCCGTCATTCCACTGTTTAATCGGGCGAATATAGCCAACGACCCTTGAAAAAACTTCTGTTTCTTCATTACATTTGGGGCATTTAAAATGTTCGCCTGCAATGTAGCCATGGGTTTTACAGATTGAAAAAGTTGGTGTGAATGTGAAATATGGAAGTTTATAATTTGTGCAAATTTTCTTTACCAAGTTTTTCATAACATCAAGGTCATAAATTCTTTCCCCTGCAAAAATGTGAATGACAGTTCCCCCTGTATATTTTGCCTGAAGCTCATCTTGCAGGTTCAAAGCTTCAAAAATATCATCCGTAAAATTGACAGGAAGTTGCGTTGAATTTGTATAAAAGGGTTTTGCGCCTTTTTTATATTCTTTTTCATTTGCAACAATAATATCAGGGTAATTTTCTTTGTCTTTTTTAGCTAATCTGTAGCTTGCGCCTTCAGCGGGGGAAGCTTCCAGATTATAATTATTTCCCGTTTCTTTTTTATAATCTATAATAACATCTGTCATAAAATCCATTATTTTATTTGCAAATTCTAAGCCCCTTTTATCTGCAATATTTACCCCTAAAAGGTTCAAACAAGCTTCATTTGCGCCAATTAAACCGATTGTTGAAAAATGGTTTTTCCAATATTTATTGAACCTTTTTTTAATATCTCTTAAATAATATTTTGTATAAGGATATAGGCCGTTTTCCGTTAAATGTTCGATAATTTTTCTTTTTTCTTCCAAGCTTTCTTTTGCTATATCCATTTTTTGTTTTAACATTTCAAAAAATTCTTTTTCATTTTTTGCCAAATACCCAATTTTTGGCAAATTAATTGTAACAACACCAATTGAACCTGTTAGCGGGTTAGAGCCAAAAAGCCCGCCACCTCTATATTCAAGCTCTCTATTATCTATTCTTAAACGGCAGCACATAGACCTTGCATCTTCAGGGTTCATATTTGAATTAATGAAATTGGAAAAATAAGGAACACCGTATTTTGCAGTCATCTCCCACAGGCCGTTTAATTCAGGGTTATCAAAATCAAAATCTTTTGTAATATTGTAGGTTGGAATGGGGAATGTAAAAACTTGCCCTGTAGCGTCGCCTTCCATCATAATTTCAAAGAAAGCCTTATTTATCATATTCATTTCGTTTTGAAAGTTTGAATAAGTTTCTTCCTTAATTTCTCCCCCTATTGTTACAAATTCATCTTTAAAATAATTCGGAACGGTTAAATCCATTGTTATATTTGTAAAAGGTGTTTGAAACCCGACACGGGTCGGAACATTTAAGTTAAAAATAAATTCTTGCATAGCTTGCTTTACTTCATTATATGAAATGCCGTCATATTTAATATATGGTGCAAGCAATGTATCAAAATTTGAAAAAGCTTGTGCGCCTGCGGCTTCACCCTGCATTGTGTATAGAAAATTTGCCATCTGCATAAGAGCGGTTCTAAAATGTTTTGGTGCTTTTGATTGAACTTTGCCTTCAACACCTCTAAAACCGCCATTTAAGAGGTCTTTTAAATCCCAACCCACGCAATAGCCTGCAACAATGTTTAGATCATGGATATGAATGTCACCATTTATGTGCGCTTCTTTAACTTTTTTGGAATAAATTTTATTTAACCAATAACTTTTAGATAAATTCGATGCAAGGTAATTATTCAAGCCTTGAATTGAATATGTCATATTTGAATTTTCCCTTACCTGCCAATCAAGCTTTTTCAGGTAATCATCCACCATATCAACATTTGCATTTTGTATAAAATCTCTTAGCCTTGAATGCTGTTCTCTATATAAAATGTAGTTTTTAGCCGTTTTTTTATATTCTGAAGATAAAAGAACAGTTTCAACTATATCTTGAATTTCTTCAACAGATGGAATTCTTAATTTATCTTTTTTTTCTTCAACAAGTTTTTTTGTAATTTCTAAAACCTGACGGGTTAATTTTCTTGCAGTTTGAATATCAAACTCATTTGTTGTTTCAGCTGCTTTTTGAATTGCAGACGTTATTTTTTCACTGTTAAATTCAACAATTTTACCGTCACGTTTTAAAATTTTTTCCATAACAAAAACCCCTTTTTCATATATAATTTTCCGATTTTTAGCGCATTATGTCAAATTGGTTAAATAAAAATTCGACTTACAAAAAATATATTTATTTTAACTGTTGTAAATATTTCTATACATCAGGTTTATTTTTTATTAAGTGATATAATTAAAAGTATGCCAAAGATAATAATTGATGAATCTAAATGCAAAAGCTGCGGGATATGCATTTCTGTATGCCCCAACAAGCTTATTAAATATTCAAAAAACACAAATGTTCAAGGGTTAACCCCTGCAGAATTTATTGATACGGAAGGCAAATGTACAGGCTGCGCCATGTGCGCAATATCATGCCCTGAAATTGCAATTAAAGAGGTTTTAAGATGACAGAAAAAGTCCTTATTAAAGGGAATTTAGCAATTGCAAAAGCAGCAATTGATGCAGGGCTTCAATGTTATTTTGCATACCCGATAACTCCCCAAAATGAAATCGGCGAATTTATGAGCTTAGAGATGCCAAGGTTAAATAAAACCTATATCAACGCAGAATCTGAGCTTGCGGCAATTAATATGGTGATAGGAGCATGCGCAACCGGCACAAAAGCCATGACAAGTTCATCATCCTGCGCCATTGCTCTTATGCAAGAAGCAATTTCAGCTATGGCAACGGCTGAAATTCCGGGGGTAATAATTTCTGTTATGAGATCAGGCCCCGGGTTAGGAAATATAACAGCATCACAGGGAGATTATTTTCAAGCAACAAAAGGCGGCGGCA
>DVKW01000019.1 GCA_018715855.1 Candidatus Galligastranaerophilus intestinigallinarum | reverse complement strand
AAATTGCACAAAATGTTCTTTGTCTAAAACAAGAACAAATGTTGTTTTTTCAGATGGTATTCCAAATAATAAACTTGTTTTGGTAGGCGAAGCCCCGGGGTTTTATGAAGATAAAACAGGCGTTCCTTTTGTAGGAAAAGCGGGGCAATTATTGGATAGAATTTTTGCATCTGTCGGTTTATCAAGAAAAAAAGATGTTTATATAATGAATACAATAAAATGCCGCCCGCCAAATAACCGTGACCCTCTGCCGATTGAAAAAGAAGCTTGCAGGGAATATATGGAAGCACAGCTTGAAATTTTGAAACCCAAAATAATTTTAATATGCGGTAATGTTGCCCTAAAAAGTTTGTTGGATGTTCCCTATGGAATTACAAAGGCAAGGGGCAAATGGTTTGATGGGCCAAACGGTGCTAAAATGATGCCAATTTATCACCCGTCTTACCTTTTAAGGAACGATTCCAAAGAAATCGGTTCTCCAAAATGGCAAATGTGGCAAGATATAAAGGAAATTAAGAAGGTATATGAAAGTTTATAATATAAAAAGTTTTTTATTGGTTTTTGTTTTGTTTTTTTCACAGGCATCATACGCCATGACATCGGAATTTTTTGAAAATGTAGATGTTCACAGCCTAAAAGCGGGTGTTTCAAAGTTTCTTTTAATTAGAGGCGCAAAAGTTTATCATAATGAATCTTATGAAGCAAACACTTTTCAGGCTGCAGAAATGGTTAGAACAGGAACTTATTCTACCGTTCAATACCAATATGCCTTTAATTTGACCCCAATGCAAAACGGCACAAGGCTTGATTTAATTGCTATGAAATCTGAAAGCGGCAACGACCCTTCAATGGAAGCAAAATTAATGGCATTAATTAAACAAAGCATTCAAGGCAGGTTTTTATATGGTCTTGGCTTTGAATTTGATAATTATTCAACATCAAAAGGAAATATAAAAGCCCCAAAGGGTAAAAATTCAGGCATTAAATTAACCGCTGTTAAATATGATGCACTTAAAAAAGGGCTTCAAGCGGGCGATATAATAACAGAGATAAACGGTGTTCCCATATCAAATATGCCGATTGAAGAATATGCAACCGCTCTTTTTGCAAAAAGCATAAACGATTCAATAACCCTTACATATAAAAGAGGAAACACAATTAATACGGTAACTTTAATTCCCCGTGCAAGCAACAGAAAAACATTTTAGTTTTTTGGCTTAAACACATTGCAATAAAAAGCTTTCAAGGAAAAATTCGGCATTGACATTTAGCCATATTTTTAATATCCTCTCTAAATGGGATGGTGTAAAAACAGTAGTTTGGTTTTACACAAAAAGGATAGGAGAAAAGATGAAAGTTATGAAGAAACTTCTTGCAGCAACAGTTGCACTTTGTGCTATTTCTTCAGTTGCTTTGGCCAAACCTTGCGAATTGGAAAGCAAAACAGAAAGCTATGCACACCCCACACTTTTTAAATCACAAGCTCAAACACTTGTAGATGCAAAATCTGTGTATGTTACAGGCGGCAAAATTTTGAAATCAAAAAACAAAATTACCGTAGGTAACAAAGACAACGTTTACGTTAAATCATGGGCAAAAGATGTTTTGGACATCATTAAAGACAGCCAATTAAAATCAGGCTACACAACTTCATTTAACCCAAAAGCACCGACACTTCGTTCAGAAGTTGCAACAATTTTGGCTGAAGGTTTAAATGTTAAAACCCCTGAAAGCTTCAAACCTTATACCGACATTAATGATGCTTACTGGGCAAAAGATTGGATTTACAAAGTAACCGAAAAAGAAATTATGATTGGTTACCCATCAGGCGTATTTAAACCCGACCAACCGATTACAAAAGCGGAAGTTTTTGCAACAGTAGCAAAATTAATCAATATTGACCACTCAGCAACAAAAGTTCCTGAATACAAAGGCCAAAAAATGCAATATATCCCAACTTGGGCATATTCCGCAACAAACGAAGTTATAGCTTCAAACTTGCTTGATGCTGTTCCAAACACAAAACAAGTTATTGACAGCGAATACTTATCAAAAGAACAAGTTGCATATTTAGTTGCTTCTTTGAGAAAGAATTTATCATCACTTCAAAGCGGCAAAGCAATTTCAAACGGTATAGCTGATTCATGCGGCATTACAACCGTTAAAGTTAAACTTTTAGACAGATTGTCAGCTAAAACGTCAAATATCGGCGAATGGTTCACGGCAAAAACAACTGAAGAAGTTGTTGTAAACGGCACAACATTCCCTGCAGGTTCAATTGTAAGAGGCGAAGTTATTGCTGTTCAAAGACCCGGAATTAAAGAACCCGGATACATTAAAGTTCAATTCAAATACATTAAAAACGGCGATTTAAAAGAATGCTTGCCAAAACAAGTAGCTTCAGCTTCAGTTGAAGACCTTAAAAACCCCAACATTTTAGCAAGATTATTGGGCGCACCTTTATCAATTGCAGGCAGAGCAGTTGGCGTTGTCGGCAGATCAGGCGGCGCTATTGTTAACGTTGCAGGCAACGGTTTAGAAGAAGTTGGCGATGAACTTTCAAACACATTAGTTGAAACCTTCACTCTTCACCCCGGCCGTGGTGCTGCAAGCCTTGGAAATTCTGTTGTAACAGTGTTTAAAGGCGTGTTCGACATCACAAAAATCTGCTTATCGGGTGTATTTGGCGTAATTTATGAAGTTGGTGATGAACTTGTTTATGTGCTTGTTCCTTCACTTTCAAATTCTTCAAGCTTGAACCCGAACGAAGAACTTACAATCGTATTTTAATAAAGTTCAATAAATTTAAAATGGCCGCTTCATATTTGGGGCGGTCATTTTTTAGTATCATTTTTAAATTTGCCTGTTGCTAGCATTTTAATTTAATGATACACTTAAAACATTAGTTATATAAGGAGAAAAAGCAATCGCAAGAGAAGACAACAAGACCCGTGAGCTTGTAAATGAAGGTATTAGAGCTCGAGAAGTCCGTTTAATTGATGATGAAGGCGTTAATCACGGTACAGTTCCTACATCTAAGGCGCTAGAGCTTGCAAAAGAAAAAGATTTAGATTTAGTTGTTGTTTCACCAAACCAATCGCCCCCTGTGGCAAAAATTATTGATTGGGGCAAATATAAATATGAAACCGAAAAACGTGCAAAAGAAGCAAGAAAAAAACAGCATGTGGTTGAAGTTAAAGAAGTAAAAATGCGCTATAAAATAGATACGCATGATTATGAAGTAAGAATGAAAGCTGCAAGGAAATTTTTAGCTCAGCAAAACAAAGTTAAATTGGTTGTAATGCTTAGAGGGCGTGAAATTCAACACAACAAACTTGCATTTGACCTTGCAAATAAGTTTTTGGAAGATATTAAAGATGCAAACCCGATTGTTGAAAAAAACCCTATGCTTGAAGGCAAAAATGTTGTTGCTATTTTAGCGCCGAGCACAAAGTAGATTTCCTCAAAAACAAATAAGAAGGAGAAATAATGAGAGAAGAATTGCTTTCTGTTATTGAAAGAAACAGCAGAATTTCTTTGGATGAATTGGCCGTAATTTTGGGTGTCAGCAAAGAAGCTGTTATAGATGAGATGACAAAACTTGAAAAAGAGGGCGTTATTTGCGGCTACCACACTCTTATCGATTGGGAAAAAACTTCTCAAGAAAAAGTTAACGCTTTAATTGAAGTTAGAGTTACACCCCAAAGAGGCCAAGGTTTTGATAAAATTGCAGAAAGAATTTATAACTACCCTGAAGTTAGAGCGGTTTATTTAATCTCTGGCGGTTATGACCTTCTTGTTACTTTGGAAGAAAAATCTCTAAAAGAAATTTCAATGTTTGTAACAGATAAGCTTTCAACTTTGGATTCTGTTTTATCTACTGCAACGCATTTTATTTTGAAAAAATATAAAGACCATGGAACAATTTTGGGCAAAAAACATGTTGATGAAAGGGAAATCTTTACGCCATGACAAAACCTCTTTCAGATAAAGTATTAAACTTAAAGCCATCCGGCATAAGAAAATTTTTTGATATTGTTCATGAAATGAAAGATGCAATTTCATTAGGCGTTGGCGAGCCCGATTTTGACACGCCATGGCATATTAGAGATGAAGGCATTTATGCGCTTGAAAAGGGCAAAACCTTTTATACATCTAATGCAGGCTTAAAAGAATTAAGAGAAGAAATTTCAAAAAAAGTTTTTGACACAAGAAATGTTTCATACGACCCAAACGGTGAAATTTTGGTGACCGTTGGGGGCTCTGAAGCAATTGATGTGGGTTTAAGAGCAATTATAAACGAAGGCGATGAAGTTATTATTCCTGAACCGTCTTACGTTTCATATACTCCTTGTGCAATTTTAGCAGATGCAAAACCTGTTATTATTCCCTTAAAAGCAGAAAACGATTTCAGATTAACTTTTGATGAATTAAAAGCGGCAATTACAAATAAAACAAAGGCCATAATTCTTCCATACCCAAATAACCCTACAGGCGCTATTATGGAAAAGAAGGATTTAGAAGCAATTAGAGATTTAATTGTAGAAAATGACCTTTATGTTTTATCGGATGAAATTTATTCTGCTCTAACATATAAAGAAAAGCATTTTTCAATAGTTTCTTTGCCCAATATGAAAGAAAGAACCATTTTAATAGACGGCTTTTCAAAAGCATACGCTATGACAGGCTGGCGCTTAGGGTATGCATGTGCACCAAAAGAAATTATTCAGCAAATGACAAAAATTCACCAATTTGCAATAATGTGTGCGCCAACAACAAGCCAATATGCTGCAGTTGAAGCAATTAAAAAAGGCGATGACGACATTAAAATGATGAGAAACGCCTATAACCAAAGAAGAAGATTTTTATTGGATGCGTTTAAAAAAATGGGCTTAGAATGTTTTGAACCCTATGGCGCTTTTTATGTTTTTCCTTCAATAAAAGAATTTAATATGACAAGCGAAGAGTTTGCAACAAAATTTTTGGAAGAAGAACACGTTGCGGCAATCCCCGGCAATGCATTTGGTGATTCAGGCGAAGGGTATTTAAGAATTTCTTACGCATATTCTATGGAAAACTTAAAAGAAGCAATATTAAGATTGGATAGGTTTATAAAAAAACTAAGAAAGAATTAACCCAATTTTTCAATTTCTTCTTTTAATTTTAAAATGGGGTAATATTCGCTTGCAAAATTCAAGCTTTCATTAACAATTTCTTTTGCTTTTTGAATATTGCCTTCTTCAAAATATAAAGTTGCATCTATATAATGAATTTCAGCGTCATAATAACAAATTTGCTTTGCAATGTCTGCAAAATAATGAACAGCTTTATTTTGGTTGTTTGCGTTTAACACCCTTGCAATAAATTTGGGGGTTTCAAGGTTTGAATTTGTAAAAAACCTGTATTCGTCTATAACCTTTTGCGCCCAAGAAAAAAGCCCGTTTTCAATTAAAAGGTTAATATAAATTTCTAAAAACGCTCTCACTTGAAAATATTTTGGCGGTTTTTTCGGTTTATTTTCAATAATATCTAAAATTAAAAGCCCAAAATTTGAAGCAGGGCAAACATTTTCTTTTAATTTGAAATATTTTCTTGCATCTTTTAGGTTTTGAACCAAAAGCGAACAAAGCCCAGCTTCATAAAAAAGGCTGCTTTGCAAAAAAATTTCCTTTGCGCTAATAAATTCTTTGTTATAAAACAATTGGGCAGCACTTTTTATTTTATTATCCACGTTTGTTTTCTTTGCTATTTATCGTTATTTGAAAAATTAAACCCCGGAAGCATTTGGTTCATCATATAAGCTTGAACAAATTCTTTGCTTATATTTGAATTGCCGCCGTTTTGGCTCATGGCGCTTATCATCGGAATGAAATTCATCATGTTGTTGTTGTTGTTGTTGTTTCCAAACATTGCATTAATTTGCGCAATTTCAGAATTCATTGCCCCAAATTGCCCCATGTTCATATTTGCTAAAGGGTTAATGCCAAGTTTTGACAAAGTTCTAACCGCATCGGCTATTTCTTTATCTGTTGGTTCATTGTTTTGATTAAGATATTTAAGGCTGTCATCATTTGGTTTAATATCTTTGTTTATTTCTTCTTTTGCTCTTTCAATGGCTTGGGTTTCAAGCTTTGTTTTAACATCGTTGTGCATAAATTCATTTGATTTAATAAACTTTGTAATGTCGCTATCGTCAAGGTTTGCATCGCACAAGGTTGCATCATCTATGCAATTAATTGCTTGCGTTGCGTAATCTATTAAAACTCTGTTTGAACTTATATTTCTTGCAGCATCATAAGATTCCCTTGCTTTTTCGGGTATTCCCAATTGTGAATAAGAAATTGCCCTGTAATAATAAACAATATCGGAGGGCCTTCCTTTTTGGATTATATAATCCATATCTTGAATGCAGCCTGTATAGTTTTTGTTTTTATATTTGTTTATTGCCTGATAAACAAAGCTTGTCGGAATTTGCACATTTTTGCTTGCCGCAAATGCAATGCCTGTTGATAAAACTATTCCTGAAATTATCAGACCTGAAACTAATGATTTTAAATTCATTTTAAACCCCTCGGTTATAAAGATATACTTATTTTATAATGTTTTTGGGTAAAATTGCAACGATTTTACAATAAAATTATAACCTTTCTTTGGTAATATTCTCTAATCTATATATATGATTTGTATTTTAAGGTTTAATTATACAATTAATTTAGTAATTTATTTTTTGTTATTAAATTTGTAGAGTAATTTTTTTATGAAAATTAAAATTAAAGAAACCGCAAAAAAATTAAAAGGTTATTCCTTATACCGCCTTGCAATTGTTTTAAATATGCCCCAGCAAACAATTTATTCTTGGGCAAACGGCAGAACACAGCCATCTTATGAAAATATGGACAGGCTTTGTGAGGTTTTAGAGTGTTCAATCGGCGATTTATTAGAAGCAGAACCCGTTCAAAGAAAGCTTTTTTTATAAAACAATGCAACTTTAATTTATTTCTTGAAAAATTTTCTTTTTTTAAATAAAATAATGCTAACAACTTTGCGGACGTAACTCAATTGGTAGAGTCCCTGCCTTCCAAGCAGGTTGTTGCGAGTTCGAGCCTCGTCGTCCGCTAACTAAAAGAACCCTTTTTAAGGGTTCTTTTTTTAAATAAATTTTTTTACAGGTTTTCTTGGGTTTCTTGTTTTTCTTTATTTTTCAAGGTTTTTCTGAGTTTCAGCAGTTTATCAAAATCCGGTGCAAAGGAAAGTTCAAAGCTGAATCTTGGGTTTCTGTAATATGTTTCATGGGGGTTGTGCATTAAAGGAAAGCCCCAATAAAGCCTTGCTGTTATATCCCCGGGCAGTGAAATTCTAAGCCCAAGGCCTGTACTTACCATATAGTCGCTTTGGTCATACGTTTGAGCGCCGGGGCCTTTGCCTTTAAAGGGGAAAACACCCGCATGGTCAACAAACACGATGCCTTTAACATATTTGCCAAGGAAAGGAATCACCTTTTTTTCTTTGGTATCTTTCTTTTTTACCGTAATTTTGCTTGGCAAAATGGGGAATAATAATTCACCGCTTATAACATACCCCGAACGCCCGATTAAAAGCCCTTCCGAATAGCCCCTAACGCTTGCAATACCGCCTGCTTGGAATTGGTCTATGTAGGGCATGACATCTTTTGGCGAATATTGATACATTCCCCTTAATTGCCCCACAATGCCGTGGCCGAAATCATGAAGCCTTATAATGCTTCCTGTATATTTAAAATATCTTGAAGCATCGTCAAAAATTGGGAACGCTTGGTAAACCCCTTGGTTTAAATACCAAATACCATATTTGGTGTCTAACCTTGCGCTTAGTGATGTTTCAAAGCTTGTAATTTTATCGTTGTTAATTTCATACCCGCCAAATAATGTGGTTGCCGATTTGTAATTAACCGCAGAATAGCTTGTTAATTCAAACGTTGGTTTTCTTATAAGGGGGTGGGTGTAATATAGGGAATAATTGAAAGATCTGCTTTCAATATCAAAAATTTTATATGGCCCTTCGCCAATTTCAGCCATGCTGGATGAAAAAAGGAAGCCAACCCTGCCATCATATTTATTAACGGGAATGTTATAATCTGCAAAAGGTGTAACAGAGTGGCTGCTTACATAAGAACCCATTGCAAATCTGTCTCTTTGTTTAAAAAGGCTGTCTGCAGAAAGCATTAAACCGCCTCTTAATTCGCCGATTGTTTTTCTTCCCGCATTATCCATAAGCCCTCTAACATGGAACGGGAATTTTTCATCTGCACTTAAAACAATATCTGTGGTTTCAAGCGCTTCGCCTTTTTTTAAATTCGCTTTTAATTTAATGCCGTCATTATATTTATTAAATTTAACAATGTCTTCTTCAAGTTCAACTATTTGAAAAATTTCGCCTTCTCTTGCGGAAATTCTTTTTTCAATGTAAGAATCGCTTGTCCATCTGTTGTTTTCAATGCTTATTTGCCCAACTCTTGCTTCAACAAGTTTAACTTTAACAATGCCTTCTTTAATTTCTTGCGGCGGCAAAAAAGCTTTTGCTGTTACATAGCCTTTGGTTGCATAAACATAATTAAATTCGATAATCATTCTGTTAAGATCATCGATAGTAACTTGTTTCCCGATAACCATATCGGTTATTCTTTGAATTTCTTCATCGGTTAAAATTTTTGAATTTGAAACGGCAACCGCCCTTACATAAATTTTGCCGTCTTCAATGTCTGTTTTTTCAACCCCTGCGGTTACAACGGTTTCTTCTTCCGTTTTTGTAACTTCGCTTTCTGCGCTTGCGGCATTTTCTTTTGTGTCGCTAACTTCTATTTCAGAATTCTGTTTTTTCTTTTTAAAAAAAAAGAATCTTTTTTCACTTTTTTTCTTTTGATATAAAGCCTTTTCTTCTTCCATTTTTTTGGAAGTTTCGGCATCATAAATTTTTTCTGTTTCTGTTTGGTCAATTTCAGGGGCATTTTCTATAACTTTTTCTTTTTTGCCCTTTTTTCTTTCTTGGTAGTTTTTAAAATCTCTTTCTTCTTCAAGAAGCCTTTGCTTATCTCTTAAAATCATCATATCGTGGGTGTTAATAACCCCGCCGTAATTCAAATTTGCAGGAATTGCGCCACCAACAGGGTCTGCAAAAACGGCACCGTCTGCAACTAAAAGCAAGAATACCAATGCAAAAAGCAAGGTATGTTGTTTTTTATTCTGCATTAAATCTTTTTCTCTTAATTAATACTACCAAATTTATCATATTATAAAACATTTGATTTAATATTTGCTGTTAATATTTGTAACGAATTTTTAACATTTCTTTAGGTTTAACTGCAATAAAAACTCGCTTATTTTAGCATATAAAAAGGTATGATAGTAAGGGTTTTTTATGGGAAGAAGTGTGAAAAGCAGGAGATGTAAAAAATATATAACAGCTGTATTAACAGCTTTATTTTTGTTTCAACAAACTTTATGCATTCCTGTTTTAGCAACAGATATATCAGGTGTTAATCCAACGCAAGGCACAGGGCATTATGATATTCACCCTGAATTTATCCATGGTGATATGGGTTTTAGACACTATGAAAATTTTAACCTTAGTCAAGGCGATATTGCAAACCTTATTTTTCTTGTAAAAAACGGCCAAATCCCTGTTGAAAAATTCGTAAACCTTGTAGATAATCAAATCATAATAAATGGTCTTTTAAACGGCGTTTTAAGCAATGGTGATATAGGCGGGCATGCTATTTTTGTTTCTCCGCAAGGCATGGTGATTGGTGCATCAGGTGTTTTAAATGTGGGTGCCTTAACTGCAATTGCGCCTACTCAGGCAAACTATGAATCAGTTAGAGGCAGATATTATCAATTAAACACTACTAATGGCCAATATGAACCGGTTTTAAATATCGTCAATGATTCTT
The DNA here is from genome assembly GCA_018715855.1 of Candidatus Galligastranaerophilus intestinigallinarum. GTDB lineage: Bacteria > Cyanobacteriota > Vampirovibrionia > Gastranaerophilales > Gastranaerophilaceae > Galligastranaerophilus_A > Galligastranaerophilus_A intestinigallinarum. The sequence continues at coordinate 4,177 of DVKW01000019.1, read as the reverse complement.
ATATAAATGAAAACTATCAAACCGTAACAAGAACAGATGCCGAACAAGCAGATTATGACATCAATGTAACTTTAAAAAATGGCGACCAACAAGGGAATATTGATGTTAACGGCAAAATTATTTCAAGAGGAAATGTTGAGCTTGTAGGTAAAAATATTACCGTAAGAAAAGACCCGAACAACCCAAATGCAGAAAAAGCCGGTATTCTTGCAGGTGTAAACAAAAATTTTAATAATGCAAATATTAAATTAACAACAGTTGAAGCCGCTAATAATTTATTTAATGCTCTTGTAAATACGGATGTAAAAAATGCAAGCGCTTTTGACCAGCAAGGGAACATAATAGCAAAGGCGCAATCTATAAAAAATATTACAAATGAAGATATAAAAGAATCTGATATTCCCTCTGAAGGTTTGAATGAAGAAAACCAAACTATAGAACAAATGCTTGCAAACGGCATAATTCAAAAGCCGGATGATGCTTTTGTCAACCCTGATTCTTTTGAAAACAATGCTTCATCTGTCATAATAGAAGATGCAATTTTAAAAGCCCATGATATAGATGTTTCTGCAACAACAAAGGTTGTTTACGATGCAAAAAAAGGTGCTCCTTCACTTAATTATATTACAAATCCCGATTCTACGGTTTTGGGGCAGTTGCTTTCAAACGGATATGCAAACTGGGAAGGCGCAAGGTCTAAAGCAACAGTAACAATAGGTGATGGCGCTGAATTATATGCATCAGGCGATGTTTTATTAAATGCAATTGCAATTGCAACATCAAATATAAAAGTTGCTCCTTTGAAATATACAAAAAAAGTTCAAGTTGCAGATATTGCGGAAATGTATTATGCATTTGGAACAAAAACCCAAGCGGACGTTGTTGTTCAAAATGGCGCCATAGTTGAAGCAAGCAATGATTTTGTTGCAAATGCAACTTCAAAAAATACACTTTGGGCAAAGATAAAAAATGTTACCACAATGCTAGATCAGGCAATTATGCCCAATTGGCAGGTAATTATTGTAAACACAACAACCGAAGCTGACACTAAAGCTGTAGTTGAAAACGGTGCAAAAATTACGGCAAATAACATTAATGTTAATGCTGTAAATGTTACAAACGATTTTATCAATATGGCTGCAAAAACAACCATGTTTCCTGATGATTCTCTCCCTTCATTTTCAATAGCGGCTGCAATCAGAAACGCAGATATTAATACCGAAGCAAAAATAAACAATGAAATAAACGCAAATGGCGATGTAAACGTTAATGCGCAAAATCTCCATGTTGCATCAATTAACTCAACCGCTTCTGTTTCTGAACCCAAAAGCGGCGCATTGGATAGCGCAATTAATTCAGGGTTAAAAGGTACTCTTCTTGGAAAAGCTCAAGAAGCCGTTAAACAAATTCAAAGTAAAATAAGCGGTTTGTTGGGCACTTTTATTGCAGATGCTGCCCCAAATGCAAGCGGTTCGGTTGTTGTTAATACTGTTAATAATAATGCTACTGCAACAGTTGGCAATCAAGCAGATATAACTGCAAATAAAGTCAACATTAATTCAAATATAGTTGATATGACAATAAACAGTGCAACTGCAAAAGCAAGTGACAATAAAACAGCAAGTTATGTTCCTGCTCCGGGGGTTGCAGTTATTGTAAATGAGCAAAATAACAGTGCAAAGGCACAAATCGAAGATACAGACGGCACAAATTCAGCAAAAATAAAGGCTGCAAATGGTCTTAATGTAAGTGCTACAACAGAACAGCCAATGAATGAGGCCACTTTTGAATTTCTTTTGAGTTTGGCACAACTTGGAACAGATTTGGTTTTGCCGGATGGTGCTTTAGCTGATAATGTAAGTTCATTTGAACTTAATACAAATGCTCCTTGGGATTTAACCGGCCTTAAAGCAATGTTTGGTGATACTTCAGCAGAAATTTTAGCTGATATTAAAGATATAAAACTTGGCTTGAAACAATCAGGTGCAATTTCGCATCTTGGCTTGAAAGGCTTTACGAATAACTGGGCGCAAAGTTCTTCAAAAGTGAAAGATGGCGGAGTAGGCCTTGCAGGCTCATTTGTGTATTCTGAAGTTGTAAACGACACAATTGCGAGAATAGGCAATGGTGCACAAATTACAGAAACAGGAAATGTTGTAGTTAATGCAGCAAATAAAATTATACAAAATAACGCTTCAGGTGATTTATCAAAACTATGGAAAATTTCAGGTGCAACCGGTGAATCAAGCGGTGTTGGCGGAAGCGGCATTGTAACTTATGTAACTAATAATGCAAAAGCACAAATAGGTGAAAAGGTTGTTGTTGATTCAAAAGGCGATGTTAAAGTTAATTCTGCTAATCAACAATCATATATTAATACTGCAATAACAGGAAGCTCAACAAAGCAAGGGCTTGCTTTTTCAGGCAGCACAGTTGTTCAAGAATTAAAAGGAACAACTGAATCTTCAATAGGTAATAATACCATAATAAGTGCTAATAATTTAGATGTAACTGCAGGAAAGGCTTCAATTTCAACGGCAAAAAGGTCTTTTGACCAATTTATAACAGATCCTTTTGAAAATGAAGAAGATCAAATCATTACAGATGATGTTGACTTATCATCACCTCAAATAAGAAGATTTTTGGAATTAGATGAAAAAACAGGCTTAATCGCGGTAGATTCCCCTGTTGAAATTACGGATGGTATTTCAAATATTACAATAACAGGTGCACTTTCAAACCAAAAAGGCACAACAAGTGACCCTTCACAAACAAGCTCAAGCGGTGTTGCAATCGGCGCATCAGTTGTAGTTTCAGATATTCAAAAGGAAGTTAACGCTCTTATTGCAGATAATGCTGAAATTACTCTTAATAATGATTTGAATGTTAAAGCAGATACTTTAAATCAAACATTAAATTTAGCTTTGGCAGGTGCATTTGCAGGCGGTGTAAAACTTAAAAAAGATAAAGGCAGCAGCTCTTCGGCTTCAACTCAATCTGCAAGCGATAAAACAAACCTTTTAAATTCTTGGCAGGATAAAACAAGCAATTCTGCAACAAAAGCAGATGAAATGTTAGCAAAAGCAGATAGTGCATCTAAAACTTCTCAAAAATTAGATCAACACGGAAGACCCATTATTAAAGTTGATGGCAAAGAATATGTAACCGATGTAAACGGCCAATACCATGACGGAAAAGGAAACGTTTTAAAGGATTCAAGCGGTAACAACGTTAAATATCAAGGTTCTTTAGGCAATGAAAAAGCAAATTTAGACAATACTAAAAAAGCATCAAATAATATGTCAGCTGCTGCTGCAGGCTCTGTTAATGTTCATTTGAATAATTCTAATGTTAAAGCGGAAGTTGGCAATGCAAAAATTACCGTTAAAAACAATCTTAATGTTGAAGCAAACCAAGAAACAAATGTGCTGAATATTGGTGGGGGTGTTGCAAATGCTTCAACAGTGGGTGCCGGTGCAGCGGTTAATTTAATAGAAAATAATAACCAAACTCAAGCCTTAATAAATAGTGCTGATGTTACTTTTACAGGCGATGGCGACAACCTTTTAAATATTTTGGCAGAAGAAAACAATGATAACATTCAAGTTGCAATAGGTGCAGGCGTTACAAAAACAAGCACTAGCGATACTACAACACAAGTATCTGCAGGCGGTTCTTTTAACACAGATATATTAACAAACAAAGTTATTGCCGAAGCAAACAATATAAAAGTTAAACAATCAAACGACATAAATAATATTGATGTTAATGTTGACGCTGAAAATCATTCCACTTCATATAAAGGTGCTGGCGGATTATCTGTTAATATAGGCCAAACAGGAAATACATCTGTTGGTGCTGGCATGGGTGGCAATCTTAACTTAATTACAAAAGAAACAAAAGCCCAAATTACAAACGTTTCTGATATTAAAAATTCAAAATCTGTTAAAGTTAGTGCAAATAAAGACAAAAACCAAAAAACAGAAGATTTAATTTCCGTTGGCGTTGGCGGTGCTGTTATTGCAGGTGCTCAAAGCGGCTATACCTTCCAAGGTGCAATGGGAACAGATGTTGTTAACAACACAATAAGTGCAATTGTTGATAATTCAACCATAGGTTCAACAGGAAACCTTGATGTTATTGATAATTCAACCATAGATTCAACAGGAGACCTTGA
>DVKW01000209.1 GCA_018715855.1 Candidatus Galligastranaerophilus intestinigallinarum | reverse complement strand
TTCATAACAAATGTCATAATTTCATCAGGCGTTGCACCAAGGTTTTGCAAATCTTGAAGCATTCCTTCGTTATTAATTCTTTCGCTTAAATTTTGAAGTTGCGGGTTTTTATCTATTGTGGCATACCATGTTGCATTATAGCCTGTGCCTTCGTTTTTAGCAGCATAAGCAGCCATTGCATCATCAATTTGTTTTTGCTGCTCAGGAGTTCTTTCTTGAACGGCATTGTTATTATCGGGGTTTGGTGTATCGCCTGCATTTCCGACAAATGCAGCCGCATCGGCCAAAATTTCATCTGCAACTTCCGCTTTTGCGCCCGAATAAACGGGAACTTTTGCGTCTAAGTCTTTGTTTTCATATGCAGCCTTAATTGTGTCTGACATATTATTTTTTGTTATTGTTAAAAGGTTAATTGTTGCATTTGTTGAATTTAATTGATTTTGCAAGCCCTTAACCTGATCAAGGTCTGTTTGAATTTCTTGCATAACAGGGCTTAATTGGCCTTTAATTCCTTCATATTGAGCATATAAATTTTTAATTGTGCCCATATTGCCGCCTGCAACGCTTCTGATTCTTTTTTCAAAAGCTTGGTTATAGCAGCTTTCATACGAATCGCCGCTATCAGTATTATATGAAGCAACAGCATCTCTTGCGGCAAGTCTTGCAGCATCTTTAACGCCTTGTTGATATTCCATCGTTTCATCTGAAATTTGAGATATAATCTCAACCAAATCTTCATTTTTGCCGTTTACTTCGTAATTTTTTTCTTCTATTTCTTTATTAATTTTTTCGGCTTCTTCTGTCAGTTCATCAATTTTTGCTTGAAGTGCATCAATTTGTTTTTGAATTTGTTCCTTGCCTTTTTCACCTGCATTAAAATAGCCCGTATCTTCAAACAGGGTTTGAAGCTCATCTTTTGAATAAGTTACACCGCCATTTACAGAATTTTGTGCGATGTTTTCACAAAGTTTTGATACACTGTTGTTAATAGCTGACATACAATTTCCTTTCCGTAATATATACGAATAACTATTGCCCGATAAAAATATATACGGAAAGCTGGTAAGAAAAATTTAATTTTTTTATTTATTTCGTTAAAAAATGTTAACAAAATTATACAGCTTGGCTGTCATCATCAGAATCTATAAATTGAACTCCAAATCTGACTCTAAAAATGTGTTTAACTGTTTCGGATTGAATATCAAACATCATTTGGTTAAAATAATCAAACGCTTTTTTCTTATATTCCAATAACGGGTCTTTTTGCCCGTATGCAACCAAACCTATTGAATCTTTAAGGTCGTCTATGTTGTTCAGGTGATCAATCCATTTTTGATCAACCACTTGTAATAAAATATCTTTTTCAATATGGCGAAGCATATTATCATCAGAAAAAGGTACTTGCGGCTCATCAATTTGCCCGTATTTTGTCATAACTTCATTAAATGCATCAATGGTTGATTTTTCATGGTCTTTATATGCATTAATTGATTCTTTTTTCATAAGGTCTAATATATCGGGATATCTTAATTTTTTAATATCATCCATTTTGATTTTATCTGTTAATTGCGGAAAAACAGTGTGAATTTCAGTTGCTAAAAGCTTAATATCTTCATCCACGTATTCTGCAGGCGACATATCTTTTGAGATATATTGCCTCAACAACCTTTCACATTCTTTTTCTATCATATATATAATATCTTCATATAAAGATTTGCTGGATAAAACTTTCTTTCTTTGAGTGTAGAATTTTTCCCTTTGTATATTAATTACATCGTCATATTCTAAAACAGATTTTCTTATATCAAAGTTTCTTGTTTCAACTTTTTTCTGCGCAGATTGAATTTGTTTTGAAATTAAAGGCGATTCAAGCGGAACATCATCCGGCATAATTGTTGCAATAATATTACCGCCAAAAATTCTCATTAAATCATCTTCCAAAGAAAGATAAAACCTTGTAGACCCTGGGTCGCCTTGGCGAGCGGCACGCCCCCTTAATTGGTTATCAATACGTCTTGATTCGTGGCGTTCTGTTCCAATAACATGCAAGCCGCCAAGTTTTACAACTTCATCGTGTTCTTTTTCGGTTATTTTTCTGGCTTCTAAAAGCGCTTTTTCTTTTGCTGATTCATAATCTGGGTGCTCATATGTTATACCCATTGAATCAAGCTTTTCTTTTGCTAAATATTCGGGGTTACCGCCAAGAAGAATATCCGTTCCGCGGCCTGCCATGTTGGTTGCAATGGTAACAGAGCCAAGCCTTCCCGCTTGCGCAATAATAAAGGCTTCTTTTTCATGGTGCTTGGCGTTTAAGACATTATGCTTAATGCCTTTTTTCTTCAACATTTTTGATAACAATTCGGATTTTTCAATGCTTATTGTGCCGCAAAGAACGGGGCGGCCGATTTTAGACAATTCTTCAATTTCTTTAACAACATTTTCAAATTTTGCCCTTTGGGTTTTATATATTATATCGGGGTAATTAATTCTGATATCAGGCTTATTTGTTGGTATTGCCGTAACTTCCAAGTTATAAATTTTGCCAAATTCAGCTTCTTCTGTCATAGCAGTACCTGTCATACCTGATAATTTGGGGTACAGCCTAAATAAGTTTTGAAATGTAATACTTGCTAATGTTTGGGTTTCATCTTGAATTTTAACCCCTTCTTTAGCTTCAATAGATTGATGTAACCCTTCAGACCATCTTCTGCCTTGCATAAGCCTGCCTGTAAATTCATCAACAATCATAATTTCACCATTTCTGACAACATAATCGGTATCTTTTATGAAAAGTTCTTTTGCCCTTAGAGCTTGGGTTAAATAATGTGCATATTGGGTTTTAATGTCGTATAAGTCATCTGTATGAAGCAATTCTTGGGCTTTATCAATGCCTTCTTCCGTAAAAATTATGTTTTTTGCTTTTTCATCAACTTCATAATGGACATTTTTTTCCAATAAAGGCGCAATTTTTGCCATTAAAATATATGTTTCTGCCGATTGCTCCAAACGCCCCGATATTATCAAAGGAGTTCTTGCTTCATCAATTAAAATGCTGTCAACTTCATCTATAATTGCATAATTATATGGCCTTTGAACAAGCATATCCAAAGATTTTGCCATATTATCTCTAAGGTAATCAAAGCCGAATTCATTGTTTGTGCCATACGTTATATCGCAATTATAAGCCTGTTTTTTTTCTTCAAAGTCATAACCGCCTGCTGAAGATAAAATAACACCGACAGTTAAGCCTAAAAATTCAAAAATTTTGCCCATCCAATCACGGTCACGCTTTGCAAGGTAATCATTCACGGTAATTATATGGACACCTTTGCCTGTCAGGGCGTTTAGATATGCAGGCAATGTTGCAACAAGGGTTTTACCTTCACCTGTTCTCATTTCTGCAATATGGCCTTCATGAAGAAAAATACCGCCTATTAATTGAACATCAAAATGGCGCATGTTTA
>DVKW01000208.1 GCA_018715855.1 Candidatus Galligastranaerophilus intestinigallinarum | reverse complement strand
TTATTTTTACTTGCATTTTTACAAATAAATTTTCAAGCAAGCTTGGAATGCCGACTTTGCTTATTTTTATGCTTCTTGGCATACTTTTTGGCGAAGACGGAATTTTAAAACTTTCATATAACGATTACGATTTAACTTCAAAACTCTGTTCAATTGCCCTTCTTTTAATTATTTTCTACGGCGGATTTTGCACCAAAAAACCCGAAAATAAAAAAATCGGATTTCTTGCGGGGGTTTTATCTTCGCTCGGGACGGTTTTAACGGCGCTTTTAACGGCGGCTTTTTGTTTTTACGGCTTAAAAATGCCCTTTGTCGAAAGTTTTCTTGTCGGTGCAATTTTATCTTCAACGGATGCGGCCTCCGTTTTTTCAATTTTAAGGTCAAAAAAATTAAATTTAAAATACAATACGGCCCCAGTTCTTGAAATTGAAAGCGGTTCCAATGACCCTTTTGCGTATATGTTAACCGTGCTTGGAATTTTTCTTTTAAAAGGCGAACCGGTTACAAAAATTATCCCCGTGTTTTTTGAACAGGTGGGCTACGGCGTATTATTCGGAATTTTAACCGCACTTTTGGGAATTTTTATATTTAAAAAAACAAAACTCGTTCAAGAGGGGTATGATTCCCTTTTTGTTATGGCGCTTGCGCTTTTATCTTTTGCCGTTCCGGATTTAATCGGCGGCAACGGCTATTTGAGCGTTTATTTAACGGGGATAATTTTAGGCAACAGCGAAATTAAAAATAAAATCAACCTTATTTATTTCTTTGACGGAATTACAAGCCTTTGCCAGATTGTAATATTTTTCTTATTGGGCTTTTTGTCAACACCTTCAAGGCTCGGGGAAGTTTTTGTTCCGATGCTGGGGGTTGCCCTGTTTTTAACGTTTGCGGCAAGGCCGATTGCAACATGGCTTATAATGATTCCTTTCAGGTGTAATTTCAGGCAAATTCTTTTTGTATCCGCCGCAGGGTTAAGGGGAGCGGCTTCAATTGTATTTGCGATTTTTGTTGTTGCACAGGATTCCATGCTGAAATATGACATTTTCCACATAGTTTTCTTTGTCTGTCTTTTATCCGTTGCAATTCAGGGTTCAATTCTCCCCTTCCTTGCAAGAAAACTTGATTTAATAGATGAGTATTCGGATGTTTTAAAAACCTTTAACGATTATCAAAACGAATCCGCCATAACGTTATCCAAAACCTTTGTCGGCGGAAACCACCCCTGGGTGAATAAACAGCTGAAAGATATAAAGCTTGATAACAATTCGCTTATTCTTTTAATTCAAAGAAACGGCTGCAAAATAGTTCCCAAAGGGGATGTTCAAATTTTACAAAACGACCTTATTCTTCTCGGCACAACCGTGACACGTTCAAGCTCCGACATTAAATTAAGGGAAATGGAAATAACAGATAAACATGAATGGAAAAACAAAAAAATTAAAGATATTGAATTTCAGCCCGATTTTTTAATTGCCCTTATAAAAAGAAACAAAACTTCATTTGTTCCAAACGGGGATACAATTCTTCTTGAAGGCGATATAGTTGTTTTTTATATGGCTTCATGAATTTTTTATAAATACGTGATATTGTGTTCCATAGTTTGTTGTTTGGTTTTGAATGTGATCGGATGCTTCTCTGCCATCTCCCAATGCAATTGAAATGTGCCCATGGGGGTGGTTGGAGGAATTTTCCCAAACAACAATAGCGCCTGCAGGAAGATTAACTAAATCAGATGCGCTTTCATATTGGTTTGTAACCTCAACAAAATCGCCCCTTGATTGCAGAGCAGGAATTGCCTGATAAGCGCTATTGTAGCTTAATCTAAACCCATAAACCTGTTCAAGCGTGTTATTTACGCCTTTTAAGCACCAGCCCGTTGTTCCCATTGAATTTGCCATTGATTCTGCAGCGGATGCAAGAGTTGTATTTGAAGGAAGATTGCCACTATATGTTGTTCCACCGGTTGAATAAGAGGGTGTGGAAGCTGTGCCTGCTATTTTGCTTTGTTCTTGTTCTTTTAATGCTTTTATTTGTGCTAAAAGTTCAATATCGCCCGATAATTTTAAAACATTTGTTGTAAGGTTGTTTTGAGCATCCTCAATGTTATTTTCCAAATTTTCAATTTGGCTTTTCAGGTCTGAATCTTCATAAACCCTGTCTTCTTCAGTGTGGGTTTCATAGTATTCATTCATTAATTTTGTCATCAAGCCGGATTGGCTTTCATTTAACGTTTTATTTTCACTTTCAAGCGATGAGTTTGCATTTTGCGCAGTTTGAATGTTTTTATTTGCGTTTGTAATAATGGCATTAATTATAGATATTTCTAAATTTAGCGAATCTATTTCGCTTTGAAGTGTTGCAATTTTGTCTTCATCTGGGCTTGAAGATTTTCTTATGCTTTTAATTTCATCTTCTTTTTCTTTAATTTCTTTTTGTCTTGCTTCAATTTCTGCTTCAGAATTTTTGATTGTCAGGGTGTTTTCTGTTATGACGCTTAAATTTTCTTGAATTACACCTGTATTTTCCCCAATTTGCGCAATAATATTTGCAAGTTCATCGTCATATTTTTCTTGAACTTCTTTTGGAATAACATCCGTGCCGTTTGCAAAAATTGCTTCAATTGCATTTTTGCAGGTTTCTATATAGGTATTTGTTTCTGTTTGTTTGTCGGTTATTTCCTGTTGTTTGTTTTCGATTTCTTGCTGAATTTCTTCAACGGTTGCTTTTGAAATAATTTTTTCATAGTCAACTTCGCTTGTTTCGTTCAATTCTACAAGTTCATCTTCAAGCGTTTGATAATATGTTTCTTTTATTGATTGTGCTGCCATAGTGCTTGATTGTGTTGTTTTTGGCATTAAATCATCCATATTTGCGCCTGTCAACTTTTTTAAAATAGAGCTGATGTAATTATAACTCATTTTTTATTCCTTTTATTTGTCGTCTTCTTCGAAATCAAGTTCGTAATCTATGCCGCCTTCACCTTCAATGATGGTTGCATTATTTGGCTCTTCGTATGTTATAACTACTTCTTGACGCCTTTCTTCAGGTTCTTCTGTCGGTGCCTGTGCTTCAACGCCTGCGTTAATTTGGGCTGTTGTTCTCGGGCCGTCCGTGGTTTCGGTTCCTGTTTCAACAATATCTTGATTTTCTACATTAACAATATCTTCGTCTTCGCATGGTGTATCTTCTTGTTCCTCTGTTGGAGCAGCAGGTGTTGTTTCATTTGCTGTATAATCTTCAACAACTTCATCTTCAACTTCTTCTTGAGGAGTTTCTGCGGCCGTATTTTGTACGATTTCGGGTTGAGAAACAAAATCTTCATTGTTTTCAACTGTTTCATTCGTATCTTCCGTTATTGCCGCATCCGGTGTTTCATCCGCAACGATATCTTGAACAATATCTTGGACAATATCTTGGACAACATCTGTTTGGCTGTCATCTGTTATTGGCGGGTTTATGTTCGGGTCATCTTCAACGGGCACTTCGTCTTCATCTTCGCATGGTGCGGTGACTTCGGGCGGAGTATCATTTTCTTTGTTAATTTTATCTAAGATATCTTTTAAAATTTCTTCTAATTTGCTTGTGTCGTTAGTTACATTTACGGTTGTTGAGTTGTCATTGTTTGTTATATTTGTT
>DVKW01000018.1 GCA_018715855.1 Candidatus Galligastranaerophilus intestinigallinarum | reverse complement strand
ATGATATGGGCTTTGAACTTACATATCACCCTTTATATTATTATTTAACTAAACCATATAATTCATAAGGCGGCATCTTATTTCATTGTCTGAATAAATTTTTCTGATAGCTCTTTTTTCCATTTGGCGGATGCATTCTTTTGTAACGCCATAAATATTGCCAATTTCTTCCAAGGTTTTTTTCTTGTTGTCATCTAAACCAAACCTTAAAATAATTACGTTTTGTTCTTTTTCTTTTAAAACATTTAGGGCTTTTTTAATGTCTTCTTTTAATTCTTCTGATTCAATTTCAACTTCAACGTTTTGTTTTGTATCTTCAATAATTTCAGCCAAAGAAAGCTCTTTATCTTCATTTGTTGAATAAGAATTTTCAATAGATAAAGTTTTTGTAAATGCGTTTAAAAAAAGGTTTATTTTATCTTCCGTCATTCCCATTTTACCTGCTACAACAGATGGTGTGATTGAGCAATTATATTTTTGTTCAAGAGAATTTTTTACTTTTTTATATTTTGATAAAGTTTCTTGAATATAAACAGGAATTTTCATTGCATGGCCTTGTTCTGAAATTGCTTTAAACATTGCTTGTTTAATCCACCAAGTTGCATAAGTTGAAAACCTGTAACCGAGTTTATAATTATATTTATCTAAAGCCGCCATAAGCCCTAAATTGCCTTCTTGAATTAAATCTGCCAAAGAAAGCTTTGAATGATGGATTGATTTTCTTGCAACATTTACAACAAGCCTTAAATTAGATTGAATTAATTTTGTTTTTGCAATGTTATCGCCCATTGAAGCCAATTTTGCAAGAGAAAACTCTTCTTCTTGAGATAAAACAGGGTATTTTGCAATTTTTTTAAAATAAAGGTTAAGGGGGTTTTCAATTGAACTATCGGGGGTTTCAATTTTTTCAACAGCATTTGAATTTTTCATAACAACTTTTCTCCAAACTAAATAACCTAACTTTTTTGGTTAGCAGTTTTCTTTTCTTTTTTTGCCATGGCAAATTTTGCCTTTTTAATAGGCATCTTAGCTAATTTACAATAACGACACTATTTTTTTATGGGATTTTTTAAGGCAATAAAATTTTCAAACGGGATAAGGCATTTTTCCGTTTGTATATCTTTTGTATATCCTTAATATATCATCTGTTTTTTTAAATTTCAATCGTTTTATTAAGAAATATTAAAATGAGTTTTCTTTTTATTTAACATCTTAACAATTCTTAATAATAACTTAAAAGCCCCAAAAATTGGGGCTTTTATCTTTTTATTCAATTATTTCCATAATTTCATCAAGTTCTTTTTTGGGCGATCTTTTATCTGATACATCAGAGGCTGGCCTTCCAAACGCAAGAATTGAAACAATTTTTTCATCTTCTTTTAAATTTAATGTTTTTCTCATGCCACTTTCCCCTAAAACAGGTGCTACCATCCAGCAAGAACCAAGCCCCAAAGCGTAAGCAGATAAAAGCATATTTTCTATTGCTCCACCCATGCTAAGTAGATATGAATCAGGGCGCATTAATTTAATTTCATCATCTTTTATTCCCGCTTTTTCTAAAACACCACTCATAAAAGAAGGGGCAAATTTTTCAACACAAACAATTATAAAAGGTGCATTTTTAAAAAATGTTGAATGCCCTTTATACCTTTCAACAGGGGCTTTATCTTCTTCATTTAAGTTGGATAAAATTCTATCATAAGCAGCTAAAACAGCATTTGCCAATTCTTCTTTAACTTTGTCATTATATATTGCAATAAATTTCCAATTTTGCATATTAATGGCACTTGGCGCTAACCTTGCAGAATTTATTATTCTTTTAACTTCCTCTGTTGTCGGTTTATAATCGTCATATTTTCTGATAGTTTTTCTATTATCAATCGCTTCAAAAATTTCCATCTTTAAACCTCTTTCTAACTTTGGTAAAATAAATTTTATGAAAAAAACATTTTATTTATTAATTTTATTATTATCTGCCATTTTTGTAAAATGGGGAATAACCCTTGCTGAACCCAATTTTAATTACAGCTTATATACACCGCAAAGCTATAAAGAAACCGCCCAAATGGGCAAATTTAAAGAAGGCGGCAAAATTTTATTTATTGTAGATTTTTCAAACTCTATGAATGAAGAATTGGGGGGAAGAAAAAAAATTGATATTGCAATGGATACCTTATCTTCCATTTTACCCAAAATTAACCCAAACGTTCAAACAGGTTTAAGAGTTTATGGGCATAGGGCAGGTTTTACCTACCTTCAAGGGTGCATGGCAAGTAAATTAATGGTGCCTTTAGCCACCAATAATGCTCAAAATATTTTAGCTTCAATTTATAGAACTGAAGCCACCGGCTGGACACCTATCACATATTCTCTAAAACAAGCTGTAAACAATGATTTTGCAGGGGTTGGCGGCAAAAAGCACATTATTTTATTAACAGATGGCGGCGAAAACTGTGATGAAAGCCCTTGCACTTATGCAATTGAACTTATGAAACAAAGAGATGACATTTCAATTGATGTTATAGCATTTGACCTTTATGATGTTGAAGCAAACAACCAATTAAAATGCACTGCACTTGCTACAAGGGGCAAATTTTATTCTGCAGGAAATTCAGGCGAACTTCAAAACAGCTTGTTTGATAGCCTTGGAATAGATAAAAACGTCCATGGCACAATTAAGATGAATAATTAAAATTTTATAGCTTTAATTTTTTATTTATAATAAAATTATAGGGTGATTTTATTTGTCCACGTAGTTCAGCAGGATAGAACGTCACCCTCCTAAGGTGAATGTCGGAGGTTCGAATCCTCTCGTGGACAAATTTTTTATACGT
>DVKW01000207.1 GCA_018715855.1 Candidatus Galligastranaerophilus intestinigallinarum | reverse complement strand
AAAATGATGCTCAAAGAATACAGAAAAGAAAACAGAGCAGGCAACTATGAAGAAGCCGCCGATTATTTAAGATCAGCCCTATATTTTTTGAAACAATCCCCATCAGATAGAAATAAATATCAAGATACTCTCGAAAAATTGAACAAAATAGTTGAAGAACAAGGGCTGGATACTTCACAGGCATCTAGATTAGAGCTTGCAAAAAGCTTGTATTTGGAAGGAAAATATTTTGCTTCAGGTTATGAAATTTCAAACCTTTTAAAAGAAGAATATGAAGTTGACCTTTGCTATGAATATTTAGGCGATATTTCAAAAAAATTAAATCAGGAAGATGTTTCTTTTGCATTTTATAAAAAAGCGGTTGAAACAAACCCTGATAACTTAAGCGCAAAATATAAATATGCAAACGCACTTTTAAAGCAAGGAAAAGATTCTGATGCCATTTATTATTTTGAAGAAGTTATTGAAAATACAAATTCAGAAGCAATTATAAATGAAATAATAAATAATTTTATGGTAAGGGCAAATAACGACCCGAACAATGAAAATAATTACGGCATTTTAGGTTTGGCATATCAGAAATTAGGGCAATATGATAAAACTTATCAACTTTTAAAAAAATCTTTAATGATTAACCCCAATGATATTTTTCTTCAATATTACTTGGGAAATTTGCTGTTTGAAGTAAAAGAATATTCTTTTGCAGATGAAATTTATTCTGAAATTTTGGAAGATAATCCTTATGAATCTCAAATAAGAATTTCAAGGGCAAAGGCATATTTGGCTATGGGCGATTACGACAAAGCTATTAAAGATTATCAAATTGTTCTTGCAATGTACCCTGATAGCCTTCAGGCTCAATATGGCTTGTATTGCGTTTTAAAAAACAGACTGCCTTTAGATAAAATTATAAATCTTTTTTATCCGATTGAACCCGATTATAAGCTAAAACCTGATGGCTATGACAGTCTTGGATATTTTGCAAATAAGCTTGGAAATTCAAAAGATGCAGTTATCTTCTTTGAAAAATCTTTATCACAAAACCCGAAATCAGAAACGCCTTATATTGAATTATACAAGCTATACCAGCTTTTAGGTCAAAATGACAAAGCAAAAAATATTTTACAAAAAGGTTATAAATTATTTCCAAAAAACGAAGAAATAATTGAACTCTATTCTGCCCTAAATTCTGATAAGGTTGATGAAAAAAACAATCTGGCACTTTCATATTTAAATGAAGGCGAATATCAAAAAGCAATTACAATATACAACCAAATAGAGCCTAAAACAGCTGCTACATATGAAGCGATAGGCAATTGTTACAGGCAATTGGGAGATTTTAGTTCGGCGGTTAATAATTATAATAAATCTTTATCAATTAACCCCGATAACTCTGAAGCCTATTATGCTTTGGGAATTACCTATCTTGAAGCAAACAACTTAAAGAAAGCAAAAGAGGCTTTTGAAATTTCATTGAAGAAAGATTCAAAAAATATAAAATCGAAAAAAATGCTTTCTTTTATTGAACAAAAGGAAGTAATTAAAAGCATTGATTTGGCCTATAATTTCTATGAAAAGAAAGATTACAGAAGCGCTCTTAAATATTTAAATAAAGCCGTTCAAACTTTTCCGAATGACCCGAAAGTTTATTATTATAGGGGCCTTACAAAGGAATCTTTGGGCGATATTAAAGGTGCCGTTGATGATTTCAGAGAAACCGTTAAGATAGATAGGAACTATTATGTGGCCTATTTTAAGCTGGCGGAATCTCTTGAAAAAATCGGCAAACAGAAAGAAGCACTTTTTATGTATGAAAAATATTTAGGTGCAGAAGATATCGATAAGAATTTAATGAAAAAGGCCGAACAAAGAGTTTTAGATTTGGGCGCAAAATATTATTAAGGATTTTTTATGGTACAGGATAAAATTAATAAAACTGCGGTAATTATTCCCGCAAGGTTAAATTCTACAAGATTAAAAAATAAACTTCTTTTAAAAGTAAACGATAAACCGGTTATTCAGTATGTTTACGAAAGTGCAAAAAAGGCAAAATTAACATCAAAGGTTATAATTGCAACAGATAGCGAAGAAATTTATGGTATAGCCAAAAATTTTGGTGCTGATGTTGAAATGACATCTGCCGATCATAAATCAGGCTCTGACAGAATTGCAGAGGTTGCAAAAAGACATGATGAATTTGAATATATTTTGAATATGCAAGGTGATGAGCCGGAAATTACACCTGAAGTTATAGATAAAGCGCTTGATGCAATTCAAAACACAGATTCGGATATTTCTACATTAGTTAGAAAGATAACAGATAGGGGACAAATTGAAAGCCCGAATTGTGTAAAATGTGTGTTTGATAATGAATTTAATGCGCTATATTTCTCAAGATTTCCTGTTCCATACCCAAGAAACCCCGAATTTGCAGTTTATTATGCACATATCGGAATGTATGGCTATAAAAAAGAAGCACTTTTGAAAATGACATCGTTGCCGCAGGCGGAAATTGAAAAAACAGAATCGCTTGAGCAGCTGAGAGCGCTTTATAACGGTATGAAAATTAAAGTAATAGTTACTGATTTAAACCCTACAGGTATTGATACTATTGAAGATTTTAATAAATTTAAAGCTTCTTTTGAAAAATAATTCATATAACAAAAAAGCCTGAAATATTTCAGGCTTTTTTAATAAAGCTGTTTATTTTTCTATGTTCCTGTGTTATCTGTTCCGCTACCGCTTGAGCTGCTGTCTTGGTATTCACAAGTTCCGCCAGCATCGCTTGTTGCATCAGGCACCCAAGTGAAACCTTCACCCATGGCTTCGCAAGCGTTTTTACCTGCGTTTTGTGCGCCCGTACCAACAGTATCTGCCGCACCTCTTAATGCGCCACCTATGTTATTACCCAATAATTGCAATGCTGCAATTGCAACAACCGCAACCATGGCAAGAATAAGAGCATATTCAATCAAGCTCTGCGCTTTCTTTTTGCTGTTTAATAAAACTAATCTCATGCGTCAACAACCTTTTTAATTAATAACTTTTAAAAAAATCCTATCATATTTTTAATATGAAGTAAACTGATAAAACCTAAATTACATCATATTATGTATTATGCCACATATTTCAGACCTTTAACACATGATGTTTACAATTATTCATAACTTTAGATAAAAAAACGGGCCTCAAACTTGAGGCCCATAAAGTGTTCTTTTTAAAACTAATTTTGCGCTTCTTCCGCTTGGGCTTCTGAATTTTCAGCTTCAGCAGCGGCTGCAGCGGCAGCTTCAGCTTCTTTTTGTTTTTGTTCTTCTAATTTAGCTTGCGCTTTTTTAGAAAGCTTAACTTCTGTTTTTTTGTTGTAAATAAGAGCGCCGTTCTCATCGCAGTTTTTAATTAAATATTGAACTGTTTCTGAAACTTGTGCGCCTTTTTTAACCCAGTTAAGAGCGCTTTCTTTATTTAATTTCATTTCTTTTGTTTTGGGATTGTAGTGCCCTAATTCTTCAATCGGTGCACCTTCCCTTTTGCATCTTGAATCAATAACAATGATTCTGTATGTAGGATTCTTTTTATAACCTAATCTTTTAAGTCTGATTTTAACCACTTTTGTTGTCTTTCTTTTGTCTGTTAACTTACTTATTATCAAAACACAAAGAAACTTTCATTGCAAGCATTTTTAAAAGAGTTTTTTAAAATTTGTCAATAATTTTTTAAATTTGTTGAAATAACAATTATGCACCAAAATGTTATATTTTGGTGCATAATTCTCTTAACATCCATATTATCATTATTTTAGCTTGAATTCAACCTGTATTTTTAGTTTTTATCTTATTCTTTTTTGCTTTTTTCTCCTTTATTTCTTGGTTTTTCGCCCTTTTTCACCAAAATATAACATTTTGGTGAAAAAAAAATGAAAGGATAATTAAATAATGAAAAAAGCATTTACCTTGGCAGAGGTATTAATTACTCTTGCCATAATCGGTGTTGTTGCAGCTTTAACAATACCATCTGTAATCAGTAACTCTCAACAGCAAGAATTTAAAACAGGACTTCGAAAAGCAGTTTCCGTTTTAAATAGTGCTATCACCATGAATATGGCAATAGATGGCGAAAGCCCGTATGATAATGGTAATTTAATGGGTTATTTAATGAAGCATATGTCAGTGATAGAAAGTACAAATATAGTAAAATTCGCTGTTTGGACAGGTACGGCCCACCCAACGACAGGTCAAAAAACTAAAAATACAAACGCTGCTTTCTACACTACAGATGGCATGAGGTTTGAATTCGGCAGTGTACCCGAGAGCAACAATTTAACATTGCATGAAAATCGCAAGGTTCATATTTGCGGAACCACTGCCCTTATAGGCACGAAAAGCTGGATTGATTGGAATGGTAATGAAGCAAGTGTAGATGGTTGTGGCGGTTGTGGTTCTTATGGGCTGAACAATAATGTTGACGGCACAACAAAACCGCCTTGCATAGTAATGGTAGATGTGAATGGAGACCGTAAGCCAAATCCAGCGAATGTAAATTGTACCAAGGGGGAATGTGCTAAAAAATATAAATTTTCAGACCCGTTGGGACTTAACCTTACCGATTTGTTTTCAATCATGATAACGGATAAACAAGTAATTCCATATGGTGTAGCAGCACAAAGAGCAATGTATCAAGCACAAGCTAAGAAATAAATTTTCTCATTAAATGCAAATTTTTATTTGCATTTACTATCTTTTCATTTGCCCCTTAAATGGGGCTTTTTTTATTCTATTTTTACCCATAAAAAATGCCCCATAATGTTCATTATGTTGCATTCAAGTTCTATAACCTTATATTATCATTATTTTTACTACTGTTCAATA
>DVKW01000206.1 GCA_018715855.1 Candidatus Galligastranaerophilus intestinigallinarum | reverse complement strand
TGAAACTCACACATTTTTTATTGGTGAAATTATTGATGGCGATGTTTTTAATAATGAAATTCCAATGACATATAAATATTACCACGATGTTATTAAAGGAAGAGCGCCAAAAGCAGCGCCCACATACATTGCGCCGGATGAATTAAACGAAACAAAACCTATGGGAAAAAGGTTCAGATGCAAAGTTTGCGGATATATTTATGAAGGAGACATAGAAAAAGAACCGCAAAATTTTGTTTGCCCCGTTTGCAAGCAGCCAAAATCCGTTTTTGAAGAAATAGCCTATGCGTAATATTCTTCAAGGTAATCAGTTTGTTCTAATAAACTTGTATCAACAATAGAAAAATCATATTTTCCAAAGTTATCAGCTAAATCTTTAATTGAAACTTTGATGTTTTCTGTTGTATCCCAAGGGTTTACAAGTTCCATATAATTTTGATTAACAGATTTAACCGCATAAGCATGGTCATCTTCTAAACCTGCAAAACCATCTCCGACACCCAATGTTGCAGCAGATGTATCTTGGTTTTGGTAATAATAATCTATTAAATATTTAACTTCATTTTCATCATCGCCAAGTGCGTATTCAACATCATTTTTTGTGAATAATTGATAAAGATAATATGCACTGCCGCCTGTAATGCCTTCTATTGTTTCAATTGGAATATCATTTTCATATACAAGCTTTTCCATTGCAAGCTCTATTAAAAGCATATCATCATCGCCTGTTGAATATTCGCTATCAGAAAAACCAATGCCATTTAAAAAACTGTTTTTATTTGCCGCTTCAAGTTCTTCTTTTGTTATTTTATAAGTTTTATCAACACCACTAAATGTTACATTATAAGAGCCATCAGGGTTAATTGAAATTGCATCTTGAATTAAATTTTTGCCTTCAGGGGTATAAGATAAAGATAAAATTCCTGAAATTAACCAGCAATCGCCTGAATTTCCCTGAAAAACGGCTTCATCAATTTTGCCGTTTGCGCCCATATCGTCATTAAAAAGCCCGTATGCCGCTTCATTTAAGCTTGCGGCATTTCTTGTTTGATAGCCTTTTAAATCGGGTTTTTGGCTAAAATATTCATTGTTTATGCCAAAATTGGCGCTCATTAATTCCCCTTATAAAACTCCTATAAGTTAATAAAGGTTTTTTTAATGAAAAAATTGCCTAAAAATTTAATGTTTTGAAGTTTTAACAATAGATTTTGTCATTCTGTCTTGCCTTGAAGCTGATAAAATGTTTCTTAATTTCATGATAGCTTGAGCATGGAGTTGGCAAACCCTTGATTCTGAAACATTTATGGCTTCGCCAATTTCTTTTAAGGTCATATTTTCGTGGTAATAAAATACAAGAAGCATTCTTTCTCTTTCAGGAAGCCTTTTTAAGGCACGCTCCAATTCAAGCTTGGCATCTTTCTTTTCAGCGGCTTCTTCGGGGCGCTCGCTTTTTGAATCTTCAATTGTATCAATAATTTCAACAGATTCATCCCCTAAATTTTTCTTATCATAAAGAGAATCAATTCCTGTATCTTGAGCTAAAATTTCATCAACTTTTTCTTTTTCTATGCCTAATTTATCTGCAACTTCTTGGTTTGTGGGCATTCTTCCAAATTCAATTTTTAAATTGTTTATGGCTTCTTTCACTTCTTTTATTTTTTTTCTGACAGTCCTTGGAAGCCAATCATTTGCCCTTATTTTATCGATAATGGCGCCTCTTATTCTCATAAGAGCATAAGTTTCAAATTTTGCACCTCTATCAGGTGAATATTTTTCAACAGCATCAATTAAGCCTTCAACACCATAGCTTGCAATATCTTCATAAGAAAAGCTTGGCGGAAGATTAACTTTAATTCTGCCTATAACATATCTTGTAAGATAAATATATTGAACAATGAGCTTATCTCTTGCGGTTTTGTTGTTCTTATCTCTATGGTATTCCTGCCACAATTGGGCTAATTCCTCATCAGAAACACGAACAACCTTTTTATAGGAATCTGTTTCAAAATTCTCGCTCATTTAATATTTTCTCTTTCCCCAAATAAAGTCTTAATAATTGTTAACAATTATATTCTACAAAAGTGAAGTTTCTTTGACTTCATTTAGAAAGATGAAAAGAGAAAAATTATCTAATATTTATGGTGTAACTTCAAAAAAAAGAGGGCTCAAATTTGCCCTCTTTTTTATTTTTTAATCTTCATACCCGTATATTTTAAATTCGGCGGGGTTTAGAACATTTATGTTGATTTCATTTTCAATTAAATCTTGAAGCGGTTTTTCAACCAAAATGCACTTTTGAAGTTCATCATAGCCAAATTCAAAATAAGATTTTAATTTTCTTCCTTTAAAGATTACTTTGCTGTTATAAATTGTTTCACCCCTTACGGTTTCAACCCAAGAAAGGCCTTCTTCATTATTAAATTGCATTTTTTCGGTTGGGTTTTTATAGTTTGCAATAACTAATAATGAACCGAAAGCCGAGTTTATTTCCCAATAGCAAAGGCCGTTTTCTTTTTCTTCCAAAAGTTTAGCTTTGCCTGTTGAAACAATTTTTGAATGTTGAACAAAATAATTAATTGCATTGAATTTTTCATAAAAATTCCAATTAACGTTTCTTTTCATTGAAACTTCATGGCCGATTACATATTCAATGCCTTTTTGTGTAAAGCTTTCATCGCCATCTATATAAAGGCATGGCCTGTTTGCAAATTGGCCGCCCGGTAAAAATTTATATTTAAACCATTTGAATAATGCACCCTGTTCGCCAAGTTGGCCGGGGTATCTGTCTATTGCTTCAAATTCGCCGTCTTGGTTATTATAGGTTTTTAAAATTGATAAACGGTTAAATTTATTTGCTTCTTTAAAATTATAATCTTCAAGGAATTTATTATCTTTAATAATTTGCTTTGGAGTTTTTGAAGATTGCGAAACAATATCATTTCCCCAAAGAAGGTCAAAATTCATATCTTTGTGGTATTCCTTGTAATAATTATCCCATAGCATATATTCAGCTAATGTAGCAAAATAAGGAACATTTTTCTTTAAATTAGAATTAACTTTGCCTAAAACTTTCCTTGGAATTCTATAGCTGATTGGAACCCCCTTTTGTTCAGATAAATCATCCACAACGTGGTCAATATGATCAACCCTAAAACCATCAAAGTTATATTCTTTTTGAAGTTTAGATGTATAGTTTACATAAAAATCAACAACTTTTTCATTATATTTGCCATTTTCAAGGTAGACAAAATAATATGGGGTTTGACAATCGAGGTTTGCAAATTTTGAAACATCTTGCATTTTGTAATCAAAATGTTTGTAGATGGGGTATTCTTTTGTATTGTTCATTTTTTCAAAAACGGGAATACCTGAAGAACACCAAGCGCCCCCCGGCATTGGCCAATAGCCTTTTTGAATAAGAGCATTTATTATATCTTTTTGACAAACAATGTCTTCTTCTTTATGAACTTTCTTGCCGTTAACAGCTTCAATTAAGCTATGGACTTCTTTTACAAGTTCTTCTTGAACACTTTTTACTGAAGCTTCATTTGCAATTTTAATTTTAATATCGTGCATATAAAGTTCAACAGTTTCAAAAATCGGTTTTTCACTTTCAAAATAAAAATCATC
>DVKW01000205.1 GCA_018715855.1 Candidatus Galligastranaerophilus intestinigallinarum | reverse complement strand
TCAAATAGAGCGGTTTTAGCTTTGGCAAAAATTTTAAAAAATACATTTTTTGTATTAACAATTTGTAATAAAAGTTTGCAAAAAAAGCATAATTAGTGTATATTAATAATGTTGTTAATGCTTCGGATAGTATGCGAATGGGTAGAAATACCCTTTTTTTTCCCTCATTTTTCGAAATACTTCTAAAAGCAATAAAAAACCCGTGTAACCTAAGCTACACAGGCATTTTATTTTAAACTTTTTTAAACTAACGGTGCTGTTTTATAGTTCATTGCAACATTTACGCAAGAACAAATGAAAATTATTGTAAATACAATGAAAATAAAACCTGCAAACCCTTTTTGAACATCTGCAAATAAAACATTTTTAGATTTTTTTAGGGCTTGTGTTTCTTTGAATTCTTTGTTAAAAGGTGCTTCCGGCAATTTTGTTTCAAGATATTCGAGCACTTTTGCATATTTAACTTTAATTAAAATTTGATACGAATCAATATTAAGCCACCATAAAACGGAAACCGCAATGCCAAACGCTGCTGTTATTATAAGCTGAATAATTCCCGGGGAAAGCGCATAGAAAACGTATGTCATAGCAAGTAATACAAAAGAAAAAACAAAATAAAAGCGGTTTGTGGCAAAATGCCTGTTTATAAATTGTTCTTTTGCATCCGAATAAACTTTATATTGTCCTAAAATTATCTCTCTATCGTCCATTTTGACCTCCAATTTTTAATAAAGTATATTCTTGACGGACTTTTTTTGCAAGTTGTTTACAAAAAACCTTTTATACTTCATATTTATCAACCATAACGAAATTTTCATTTTCCCCGTATAGGGAAACAACATTTTTTCCGTTTCTTTTTGAATGATACAAGGCTTTATCTGCCGCATCAATAATATCTTGCGCCGTAATTGCATCATTCGGGAATTGAGCTATGCCCATTGAAACAGTTGTTGTAACAACTCTATCATCATTTGTGTTGACTTTTAGGTTTGCAATATTTTTTCTCAACCTTTCTGCAATAATGCTTGCACCTTGCTTTGTGGTTTCAGGAAGCAATATAACAAATTCTTCGCCCCCATATCTTGCGGCAACGTCTATTTTTCTTACGGTTGTTAAAATTTGGTTCGAAACTTCCCTTAAAATTTGGTCGCCAACCAAATGGCCGCAAGAATCGTTAATTAGTTTAAAATCGTCTATATCAAGCATAATAACAGACATGTTGTGCTTATATCTTGTGCAGCGCCTTACTTCGTTTTCAAGCAATGTCATAAAGTGCCTGTTTATATAAAGCTTTGTGAGCCCGTCTTTTGTTGCAAGCTCATATAATTTTGCATTGTCTATTGCAATTGCAGCCTGATTTGCAAGACTTGTCATAAATTCCAAATCTTTTTGGTTGAATAAAAGGTCATATTTTTTGTTTGAAATGTTAATAACACCAATAGCTTCACCTTTTGTAATTAAAGGAACGCAAAGAAGCGATTGAACATTTGCGGGAGAACCTTTTGAAACAAACCTCGGGTCATTTACGCCTAAGTTTGTAATAATTGCTTTTCTTTCCAAGAAAACTGTGCCCGCAATGCCTTCGCCAACTTTAATTTTGGTGCATTGAATAGTGCCATTGTTTATGTTATCTTCAACCCTTTTGTCGTTTAGGCCGTAAACAACCTTAACTTGCAAGGTATTTGTGGAATAATCATAAAGCATTAAAGAGCCTTTTTCTGCATTTAAAATGTCTATTGCTTTTGATAAAATAACCTGCAAAAGCCTTTTAAGGTCATCAATAAAGTTAACGGCTTGTGAAATATTATACAGAATTGAAACATTGTATAAAGATTGTTGAAGGTCTTCAATTTTTTTGTTTTGTTCTTTTTGAAGCATTAACTTAATGAGCATTGGCTCAATATATTCAAAAACTCTGTTTAAAAACTTTTCGCAATCTTTTATTCTGTCGTCTTGGCCTTCGTTCCCCATAAAGCAAAAACAAACGGGGCAGTTATCATCACGGTTGAAAAATGCCCTCATATATTGGATGTTAAGGTCGCTCAATCCGGTTTGTTCCCAAAAACCGCCATACATTTTTTTGTTTTCTTCTGTTTCAATTTTTATTAATTTGTTGTCTGTTAATATTGAAAACAAAGCTTCATTTTCATATTCAAAATATTTGTCGCTAAACGGCAATTGGTTTGTGGGGATATTTCTAAAAACATTTTTTTCTAATGCAAAAAAGTAAATGTGTTTTGTTCTTAAGTAATCTGATAAAAAATTTGAAAGTTTTGAAACCAAATCGTCGATGCTGATTGCATTAGAAGCAATGGCGCTTATTTCAAACATTCGGTTTAATTCAACCAAAGAATTTTCAATTGAGGATATCTTATCAGTCATTAAAAAAAAATTTCCTAATTTTGCATTCTAAGTGTATTATAAAGTAAGATTCAAATAATGACAACAAAATAAGATACGCAATTTATATGAAAAAAAATATTTTAAGACAATGCAAAGGGTGCAGAAATGTTAAAAACAGGGAAGAAATGCTTAGAATTACCCTTTTTAACAATTCACTTTTTATAAATCCAAATTCTAAAATCACGGGCAGAAGCATTTACGTTTGCAAAAATGAAGATTGCATTAAGAATTTAATTAAAACAAAAGGAATTAAAAGAGGCTTGAAATTTAGTGATGGCGAAATTATAAAAGAAACTGAAGAAAAGCTTAAAAATTTTTTAATTTTGCCCTAAAATAACCTTTTTTTGTTACAATATTTTTTGTAATAGATTGGATAACATAATGGAAAATAATTTTTTACTTGAAATTTTAGTTCAGGAGCTGCCTTATCAGTTCATACCAAGTGCCGAAAAACAATTGGCAGATATTTTTAAAAAGCTTTTAGATGACAATAAATTAAGCTTTGATAAAATTAAAACCTACGCAACACCAAGGCGCCTTGCGCTTTTAATTGAAAATCTTCAATTAAACCAACAAGACATTGTAAAAGATGTTAAAGGCCCTATTTTAAATGTTGCGCTTGATGAAAACGGCAATTTTTCACCTGCGGCTTTAGGGTTTGCAAAGAAAAACGGCATAAGCCCCGATTCTTTATATAAAAAAGACAACTACATTTGGGCAAAAGTTGAACAAAAAGGCAAAACCGCAAAAGAAATTTTGGAAGAAAACATTGCGCCATCTGTTATGAAGCTTCAAGGTGCCCACTTTATGAGATGGGGCTATTTTGAAACAAAATTTTCAAGGCCTGTTGAAAACCTTGTTGCAATTTTAAATAATGAAGTTTTAAATGTTGAAATTTTTGGAAAAAAAGCAACAAACAAAACAAAAGGCCACAGGTTCTCCAAAATTAAAGAAGTTGAAATTACAAACCCCAAAAATTACGTTGAAATTTTAAAAACAGCAAATGTTTATGCAGACCCTATTGAAAGAAAACAATTAATTGTTGAGCTTGCAACAAAAAAAGCCAATGAAGTTAATTGCACAATTGATTTTTCAAAATTGGATGATTTATTGGATGAAGTTACATATATAACAGAATTCCCTGTTCCCGTTGTTTGTGAATTTAAAAAAGAATATCTCCAAATTCCGGATATTGTAACGGTTACTGTTATGTCAAAACACCAAAGATATTTTCCTTTGTATGAAAAAACAGGAAAACTTTCAAACAAATTTATTACAATGGCAAATTTTGTCGGCACCGATGAAGAATCTTTTGAAAATATTAAAAAAGGCAACCAAAGGGTAATTTCAGCCCGCCTTGAAGATGGCAAATTTTTCTATGATGAAGATATTAAAACTAAATTAATTGAAAAATTACCCGCTCTTAAAGGAATGACCTTCCAAAGAGGGCTTGGAACTTTGTTTGATAAAACGGAAAGAATTGAAAAACTTTCATCTTTTATAGCTGATGAATTAAATATTTCTGATAAAACAGACATTTTAAGAGCTGCAAAACTTTCAAAAGCAGACCTTTCAACAAAGCTTGTTTTTGAATTTACCGAGCTTCAAGGCTTTATTGGTGAAAACTATGCTCTAAAATCAGGTGAAAAAGAAAATGTTGCACTTGCAATTAAAGAACATTATTTCCCCTTGAGCGCAAATTCAGAACTTCCTTCTAAAATTGAAGGGCAAATTGTTTCAATTGCAGATAAAATAGACACAATTGTTGCTGTCTTTTTATCAACACAAGGCGATAAAAAGAAAAAGCGCCCCACAGGCTCAAACGACCCTCTTGCAGTTAGACGTGCAATTATTGGCGTTTTAAAAACAATCATAACTTTCAATTTAAAAATAGATTTAGAAAAAGTTATTAACTATTCAATCGAATTAATTTCAAAAGAATTTAATATAACGGTTGAAAACGTTACATTTAAAGAAATTTTGGCCTTTATGTACGGCAGGTTAAATGTTTTATATGAAAAAACCTTTAATTATGACGTTTTGCTTGCTACAGAAAGTTTGAAACCTTTTAAAAACCTTAATGAATGGCTAAAAAGAACAGAAGCAGTTAATAATTTTGTAAATGCAAAAGACACGGCCAAAATTTTTGAAACAATAAACAGGGTTTTAAAAATTACTAAAGGAAATAAAGTTGAAGGAAAACCTGATGAAGCTTTATTTAACAATGAAGAAGAAAAAGCCTTATATAGCGTAATTTTAAATTCGCCTGAAATTACTTATCAAAATATAAATGAAATTGAAAGGTTTATTGAACCTTTGAATTTATTCTTTGATAAAGTTCTTGTAATGGATAAAGACGAAAAAATTAAGAATAACAGGCTGAAATTATTGAATATTTTGGCTGAAAAATTCAACCTTGTTTGTGATTTTTCAAAAATTTCAACAAAATAAGGGGTAAAAAATGAACATTCTTTTTGTTACCGATTTATGCCCGATAACTAAAGAAGAATGGGGGCTTCCTTCTACTTTGTTAAATTTTATTCTTGATTTTAAAGCCTTGGGGCATAATGTTACCTTGTTAAGGCCAAATGTTCTTTTAAACGTTTTAATCAGAAAAAGAAAAATTTTAGTGGAAGGTGAATATGAATATAAAGGGGTAAAATGCATTAATAAAAACTTTTTAACCCCGTTTTTTAATGAAAGCCAATTTAATTTTTTAAAAAACCAAAATTTTGATGTAATTTTATCTCATATGCCATCAGGGGTTTTAGCTGCAAATAAAATTTCAAAACTTTTGAAAATTCCATATTTTGCATCGGTTCATTCAAGCGATATTGAAGTTTTAAAAAGTCCCAAATATTCATTTTTATGGTATAGCATAAAAAAAGCGTATAAAGAAGCAAAACTCACCCTTCCAAGGTCTTATTGGCTAAAAGATGAAATAGAAAAAATAATTCCCGAATTAAAAAATAAAACTTATATAATTCCATCAGGAATTGAAGAAAAATTTTATATTGAAAGAGAAAAAATTTTTGAAAAATCTCAAGAAATTTTATCTTCCCCTTTAAAAATTTATGCTGCAGGAAGTTTTATAAAAAGAAAAAACTTTGAAAATTTAATTAAAGCAATTTCAAATTTTGATGATGTTGAGCTTGTTATATCAGGCGATGGCAAGGAAAAAAACAAGCTTTTAAAATTAACCAAAAAATTAAAGCTGCAAAAAAGAATATTTTTTACAGGCAAAAGAAAAAGAGAAGATATTTTGAATTTAATGGAAAAAACCCCCGTTTTTATTTTGCCTTCTTTGAAGGAAACATTTGGAATGGTTTATCTTGAGGCCATGGCAAAAGGCTGCATTGTTGTCTGTTCTAAAAATTCAGGCATGGCAGGCTTTATAAAAAATGATTTTAACGGTTTTTTAATTGAACCTTCTATTTTGGGCATAAAAAATGTAATAGAAAAAATTAAAAACCTGAAAAACCCAGAAACAATTATGAATAATGCGCTTGATACGGCACTTTCCATGGAAAGAATAAAAATGAGTGAAAATTACATTAATATAATTCAA
This sequence comes from Candidatus Galligastranaerophilus intestinigallinarum, assembly GCA_018715855.1. Lineage (GTDB taxonomy): Bacteria > Cyanobacteriota > Vampirovibrionia > Gastranaerophilales > Gastranaerophilaceae > Galligastranaerophilus_A > Galligastranaerophilus_A intestinigallinarum. The sequence goes on along the minus strand of DVKW01000205.1, from coordinate 753 downwards.
AATATTCTTGTTTAAGATATAATCAAAGAAAAAGTAAATATAAGGAATAAGAAAATGCAAGCAAGAAGAGCTTCAAGAGAATTAGCTTTAATATTATTTTCTCAATTGGGAAAAGATTTACATAAATATAATTCAACTGATTTTAAAGATATAGTTTTAAATTCGGTAAGAACCTTAATTGGTAATTCACAAGATGAATTGCAAGTAGTTACAAGCGAATTAACAGAAATTAAAGCGTTTATCGAAGAATATGAAAATAACCACAAAGATAACTTAGAAAGGCCGATAGATGCCCTTAATATCCCTGTAAAAATTCCTATGACAGATGATATGATGAATAAAATCGATACTTTGTTGTCATCTGCAGAAAAGACAATTTCAGCATTAGATGTTGCGGAATTAAGCATTTTATCAGACAGAAACGAAGTTAAACGCTATGTTGAACAAATTTTTAAAGTTTATAAAGAACATAACGAAGAAATAGATGAAATTATTAAAAATAATGCAATCGGCTGGGATATAAACAGATTATTTAAAATAGACAAAGACATTTTAAGAATTGCAATTGCAGAGCTTGTTTATATTAAAGATGCGCCTGTTAAAGTTATTATTGATGAAGCGCTGGAACTTGCCAAAAAATATTCAACAGATGAATCTCCTTCATTTATAAACGGCATTTTAGCTAAAGTAGTTGAATCTTATGTTTAATTTTTTCAAAAAAAATGAACCTGAACAAAACCTTGAAACTGAAAA
>DVKW01000204.1 GCA_018715855.1 Candidatus Galligastranaerophilus intestinigallinarum | reverse complement strand
TGATTTTATTTCACAATATGAACCAAAAACCAAAGAATTGGAACTATAAAAAGTGATGGCAGCATATTAACGGTTTTCATTTCTTTTATTTTTAAAATGCCAATACCTGAACTTAAAATTAAAATACCCCCAACAATTGAAAGTTCATTAAAAAAGTTTTGTGAAATGTATTCACCCAAAAATAAACTTATAGCATAAATTGAACCTTGCCAAACAAAAAGAACAAGAGCAGCCCACATAATGCCAAGGCCGTACGCGCAAGATAAAATAATTGATGTTACAAAATCAAGCGCAGCATTTGTAAATAAAAAGGTGTTGTTCCCGTATAGTGCGCTTTGAACAGGCCCTAAAATTGAAAGAGAACCTATACAAAAAAGCATAATGGCAGCAGATAAGCCCTTTGAAAAATCAGAACCACCCATTTTAGATGTCATTTTATTAAATTTGCCGTCTAAATCTAAAAATGTGCCTATAATTGTGCCTATTGCCATTGAAACTATAAATAAAACAGGGTATTTGCTGTTTGGAAGGGAAGATGAAAAAGTTGCAACCCCAAGGCAAAAAGCGCAAAGCCCAATTGCATTAAAAAGCGCATTTTGGTATTCTTCTTTTATTCCTTTTTTGGTTATAGAACCTATAGCAGTGCCTGTTATAATTGAAATTGTATTTACTATTGTTCCTATCATATAAAAATTTTACCATAAGAATTTTTTAATTTTATTATGCCTTATAAGCATTATTTATTATTTATTATAAGTATTTGCTATTTTAGAAAAATAGTTAATAATAAAAATATATTTTAAAAAGGGAAATTTTATTTATGCTAAAAAAGCTTTTTATATTTTTTACAATATGTTTATTTTTCTTAAAAACAGGAGATTTAAGCACCATGGCAAAAGAAATTGTTTGGGACAAAGTTTTTAAAAAAAGCGAACTTGTTGATGTTCAAAAAGTTGAATTTAAAAACAGGTTTGGAATTAAATTAACCGGTGATTTGTATTTACCAAAAAACTTAAAAAAAGATGAAAAACTTCCTGCAATTGCAATTTCAGGGCCATTTGGCGCAGTTAAAGAACAATCCTCAGGGCTATATGCTCAAACAATGGCAGAAAAAGGCTTTATAACCCTTGCTTTTGACCCTTCATATACAGGGGAGAGCGGCGGAAAACCAAGAAATGTTGCATCGCCCGATATAAACACAGAAGATTTTAGCGCCGCAGTTGATTTTTTATCGAATTACAAAAATGTTGACCCAAATAAAATAGGCATAATCGGCATTTGCGGTTTTGGCGGTTTTGGAATTAACGCAGCTTCCATTGATACAAGAATAAAAGCAACAGTAGCAATCACAATGTATGATATGACAAGAGTTAGCGCCAAAGGCTATTTTGATTCACTGGATGAAAACAAAAGATATGAATTAAAAGAACGCCTAAACAGGCAAAGAACAAAAGATTTTAAAATGGGAAAATATGAAAAAGCAATCGGGCTGCCTGAAAAATTAACGGGCGATGAACCGCAATTTGTAAAAGATTATTATAATTACTACAAAACAAAAAGGGGCTTTCATAAAAGGTCAATTAATTCAAATGGCAACTGGAATTTAACCTCAACATTATCTTTAATTAATTCGCCAATTTTAGCATACGCCGGTGAAATTAGAACACCTGTTTTAATCATCCACGGCGAAAAAGCCCACAGCAGATATTTTGGCGAAGATGCATTTAAAAAATTAAAAGGTGAAAACAAAGAACTTTTAATAGTAGAAAATGCAAACCACACAGATTTATACGACAATTTAGAAAAAATTCCGTTTAAAAAACTCGAAGAATTTTTCAAAACAAATTTAAAAGGGTAAGAAATGAATAAAATTTTTATAATTCCAATTATCATTGTAGTTTTAATTATAGGGGGTATATATAAAATGGCAGAAACTAACAACCAGCCTTTTAAAAAAGGGGAAATTAACCCATACAGCGAATTTTTCACAGGTGAAACACACCTTAATATGCTTGTTAAAAAAGACGATGTTTTTAATTCTTCAATTGGAAACGTTACCTTTGAAAAAGGCGCGAGAACCAATTGGCATAAGCATTCAGGCGGCCAAATTCTGCTTGTTACAATGGGTGTTGGAAGATATCAAGAAAGAAATAAAGAAATTCAACAATTAAAAAAGGGCGATGTTGTTAAAATTCCGCCAAATGTGGAACACTGGCACGGCGCTGCTTTAGATTCCGAATTTGCCCACATTTCAATTGAAACAAACATTCCAAACAATGTGACAACTTGGCTTGATAAGGTGTCTGACAATGAATATAAATAAATTTTTTAAAATATTATTAATACTTTTTCTTTTTTGCACCACCTGCAATGCAAATGAAAGCGAAGGAAATAAAATGACAAAAGAAGAAATTTGCAAAGAAAACTTTAACAAATTATTTTTATTAGACCCTTTGGGTAAAAATGGCACAGACCCTGAATTTATGGCAATTTTGCAAAAATATATTTTTGGCGAAGTTTTTACAATAGGCGAACTTGATATAAAAACAAGAGAACTTGTTACAATAACAGTTTTAGGAACTATGCAAACTCTGCCACAATTAAACGCCCACATAAACGCTGCCTTAAATGTTGGTGTTACCCCAATTGAAATAAGAGAAGCAATGTACCAATTAGCGCCTTTTATCGGGTTTCCAAAAAGTTTAAATGCAATTAATACAATGAATGAAGTTTTTGAAAAAAGGGGTGTAAAACTGCCTTTAGAAGATACAACAACGGTTAAAGACAATGAAAGATATGAAAAAGGCTTTGAAATTCAAAACCCAATTTATGGTGATGAAATTAAACAAAGCTTAAAAAATCTTCCAAATAATGTAGGGGATGATGTCAGCCGCTTTTTAACAGAAGTTTGCTTTGGCGATTTTTACACAAGAGATGGCTTAGACATTAAAACAAGAGAGCTTTTAACAATTGCAATTTTAACCGCAACAGGAAACAAAGAAACTCTAAAGGCACACATTAAAGGCAACATAAAAGTTGGAAACAATAAAGAAACAATAGCTGCTGTCATTGTGCAATCAATGCCATATACAGGCTTTCCAAACGCAATCATGGCGCTTAAAACTTTAAAAGAAGCCAAATAAAATTGTAAATTTTTAAATAAAAAACCTTTTTTATACGCCTTTTTTAAAAGATAATTAAAAAAGGTAAGTAAGTAAAAAGGTTTTTATAATGAAAACTATTAATTGTTTTCTTGTTTTTTGTTTTGCACTCAATTTTTTTGCACCATTTGCAGCTGCAATTGAAAATGAAATGCCAAAACCGCCCGTTTGGGAAGAATACGTTCCATATAAATATCAAAACCCAAGGCCTTTTCCTAAAAGAGGAAAACATATTGCAGAATTATCCACAGGAATTTTTCTAACAGATTTATTAATAACAGCGCCAATTGGAATTCCTATGATTTGTCATGCTACAACAAAATTGAAAAATCAAGGCTGGTATGAAAGAAAACAAAAATTTGAAAAGGGTTTAATTGAAGCAGAAAAAATATCAAACCCCAAGGAAAGAGAAGAATATTATAAAAAACTTCTTAAAGAATGCAAGCTAACGGAAGAAAAAAGACAAGAACAACTAAAAAGAATGGAAAAAAGAAAAGAAAAACAAACAAACTAAAGGGCAATTTTTTTTATTCAAAAAACTTTATTATTTCATAATAATAAGGAAAATTTTGTATGAATATATCCCCATTAAAATTTTTTGGCATAAATAATACTGCACAATTAAACAACGCTTCTTTTTTCGGGTTAAGGCTAAATAATCAACCAAACAATGATTCTGTAAGTTTTAGCGGAAAATTAAAAGATTCATTTCAAACAAAAAAAGATGCCGTTGAATATTATAAAAATATTGCAAACAGTGTAAACGAATCCTTACAAGAAGAAGATGATGTAACAGCCTTTGAAACATTAGGCTACAATGTTGATTCCGATTTTGAAACAGACAAAATAACAATAAATGGCGATTTTAAGCCATATTTCAAGATTTATGTAAAAGGGCAACTTCAAGAACCCATTTCTTATGAAGATGTAGGCATAAGCCAAGATGATCTACTTAGAAATGTTGAACAAATTACAGGAGAAAAACATCTTTCGCCTTCTTTTGTTCCGGATGATGATTTTAAAATAAACCCTTCAACAGTATATCCTGAAAAATTGGGGAAAAAATTAGAAAAAATTGTTGCCAAAAGAATGGAAGAAGCAAAAAAAGCACTTGATGAAGGCGACGACAAAAAAGCCCTTGGCATTTTAGGCTATGAAACAGAAACAAATGAAGATGGCAAAATAACAATTAAAGGAGATTATGACTCCACTCTTTTAAAATATGGAAACAAAACAATTTCTATAAACGATTATGAAGTTGATGAAAATAGCCTTTTAAGAAACGTTTCTAATATTGAAGGCAGTGCAAAATTTTTAGAAGATTTTAGCCCAAATCACTATATAGAAGCTCAAAACTATAGATACACAGACAAAGATTTTGGCTACCACAGTGAAACAGAAAAACTTAAAGGCAAATTTTTAAGGCAACACCCAAGTTTTATTGAACAAAAAGAAGAAATTCAAACTGCGCTCAATAATCAAGATACCTTAGGTGCACTTAATTTAATGGGTATTTGCGCAAGCAAAAACAAAGATGACAAAATAGAGATAAACGGCGATTTTGCATTTTCTTTTCCACTCCGTATAGGCGAAAACAAAACAAGCATAGGATTTGACGAAGTAGGGGCAGATAAAAAAGAAATTCTTAAAAATATTCAAAAAATAACAGGCTCTCTATATTACCCCGATTCTGTTGTTCCAAAATTACAAGGCGGTATGGAAATTGGCGGTTATGTTGCACTTGGCAAAAGAACAAACGAAGAAAGCTTTTTTGAAGAATACATTTCACCCAAACATATTGCCGAATTATACGAAGGAATTCCTGAAGATGCAATATTGAACTATGCACAAAATGGCGTTTTAGAACCCTCAATAAAAACACGCAATAATGTTTATTTCAATACAATCGAAGGGGAAAACAAGGCCTTTTTAGATTCCATAATGGAGCGCAGAGATGAAATTTTAACATCAGAAGAACTTCAAGAAAAATACGGCGTTAGTAAAGTTTCTGTTGACCATGCACTTCAAGGCGGAACTTTAAAAGGTTACGGCTTAGAAAATACTCATTGCGACCGCTTTGCACGAGCTAAAGATTTTCTTTTTGATATAACTGATGAAAGAAATAAAGAAGGGCTTTTAAAACTTGAAAAAACAGGCAAGCAAAGAGAAATAGCAAAAGCAAGAGCCTCTATGGTTCCTGCAAACGATTTTGAAAGAGCTTGTTTAAAAAATTCTATTCGCCTATCAGATCAAACTTCAACTTTCTCTTTCCCTGCAAGTGATTTAGAAAAACTGGGCTATGGCACAAAAGCAGATTTAATGGCAAACTGCGGGCTTAGAATAAATTCTTATGAAATTAAACAATTTATCTTAAATAATGATTCTTATGACATCAATAAGCCATACATCATGGATACATTGTTAACTTCAAGACACAACAATCCATCAATTATAAGCTTAAAGGCACTGCAAAAGAAATTGGGCGAAAACAAAGATGTATTCAGAGAAGCAGTGGTTCAAGATAAGTTAAATATAATAACAGAAAACCCATATCGTCTTACATATCCTGAAGACTATTGCATAGATTTGGCAGATGAAAAAAACCTTGCATTTTTCAAAAGTATTCAAGATGAAAATTTCCAAAATTGGCTATCAGGAATAATTAGTGCAAAAGAAATATATACAAAAAGAAACATAGAAGCAATGGAAGCTTTTATGAAAAGTGATGCGCCAACAGCAACAGAAAGAAAAGAAAGCATAAAAGAAGAACTTAGACAAATTGAAATTGAACGTAAAAAAGCTGAAAGCGCAAAAAGGCTCGAAATAAAAGAAAGAAAACTTGAACACAAAAGAAAGCTTTCTTTAAGAAACACAATTGCCTGGGTTCTTTGCCCCCAAACAAAACAAGTTAAAAGAGAACATTCAAACCAAAAAGTTCAAGAAATTATAGCAAAAAATGCAGAATTAAAAGAAATAAACGAACAACTATTGGCAGGGGAAATCACCCTTGAAGAAGCAAAAGAAAGAATTATAGGCTTAAACCTTTCAAAAAGCGATGAAATAACAATGCTTTCATACCATAAAACCTGTTGGGATATTTCAGGCACCAATGAATGGAAACAAGCGCTTTCAGATGCCAAAGAAATAATGAAAATTTATGATGAAGAAGGCATTGATGGCATTGAAAACCCCGAATTAAAACAAAGGTTAATTGAATGGGAAGCCGATTGGGCAAATAAATAAATTGCGCCCTTAAATAATTCCTTAATTAATTTTTAGGCAATTTTTAGAAAAAAATTGTTTTTAAAAAGTATAAGGATTAAGGGAGCAATTAATTTGATTGGCAAATACCACAGCCAAATAACAACGGAAGCTTTAAGTTCAAGCTTTAATAACAGTGCCATAAATTATATTGAACAAGGCAACCTTGATTCTGATAAATTAAGAAGCAAAATTCCAAATATAACAGATGGCTACAACCTAAGCGCACAGCATTTCAATAAAACAACCCTTCAAAATTGCGATGAATTTTTAGAAAAAGCGCAAGATGTTGTTGTAGATGATTTTATTCAAGCTGCAAAAGCAGATGATAAAGATGCAGATGAATATTATGAACAAGCTTTTTATGATTTAGGAAGGCTTGTTCATAATATTCAAGATTTTTATTCCCACACAAATTTTGTTAATTTAAACCAAGATGAAATTTGGAATGAAGACATTGAAAACCCAAATGTTGATAAAAAAAATCAATTAAAAACGGGCAAATATTCTTATTTTTCACAGTTTATAGATAAAATAAACCCCTTTTATAAATGGTTTATTGAAAAAAATTATGAAGATATGTATGAAGGAACATCTGCAATCTCACACTACGGCCTAAATAAAGATGAGCCAAACACAATTGCAGATAGAATTTATAAAGAAAAATTCGGGGTTTCGGCTTTCGATTTGGCTGAAGATTTTGCAACCGCCCACACCAAAGAAAAATGGGAAGAAATTAATTCAATTTTAAGGGAAGAATTAACGGCTGCAGAATATAGCAGTTTATGTCGTGACATTGCAAGCTTTGACCTTGATGGTGAAGATTACTATGAAAACCTTCAAACTTTAAGGGCAAATTTTAATGAAGATATAAAAGAAGCTTAAATTAAAACGTTAGAAACATTTTTCCAGCCTTGTTTTGTATTTTGCAAAATTTTTGCTGCAGCTTGAATTTTTCCTTCACCATTTTTTGTGCAATCTTCAAAATAAACGATTTCACCTAAAATAAATGAAAGGGCGCATTTTTGCTTTTCGCTCCCATCAGGGAAAAATTCAGCACCGATTGCATAGGTTTCAGGGGCTCCATTTTTATATGTAATTTGCCTTGAGGTTGTTTCTGTGCCGTTTGGTAATTTTTCAATTCCTTCTTTATAAAATTCAAAATTATAATCATCATTAAACGATGCTTCTTTTTGAATTGTAAAAGTGCCGTTTTGAAAAGCCTTTTCGCCTTCTTTGTAATTTCCAAAAACTTTTGAATTTATGGATTTATAAACAAGGCTTTTTGCCGCTTCTTCACTGCCATCCGTTTTTTGAACAAGCCCTTCTTTATAAACAAAAGTTATATCTGAAGGAATTAAAATTTCGTTTTCATCTTTTCTTTCTTTTGTTTTGTAATAAAGGCTTTTTGCGGTTGTTTTTGTTCCGTCTTTTGAAATTTCAACCCCTTCATCTACTGTAAAATAAATTCCCGATTTTGAAAAAACACCTTTAGAATTAACTTCTTTTTGAATTTTAACATCTCCCAAAGGGGAAATTTCAATTCCTTCTTCATAAGATTCAAGCCTGTTTTCATATAAATTAAAGAGGTATTTTTTTTGAATTTTTTGTGTGCCGTCTTTTTCTGTTTCAAGCCCTTCAACAACTTCAAGCCATTCGCCTCTTCTATCTGTTTTTGTTGTTCTTTCAATTTTTCCATCAGGTGAAAAATAATCTATTTGAATTGAACCGTCTTTATTTTTGGTAATTTTCTTTTTTAAATTGCCGTCTAAATCAAATTCGCAGCCTTGTTCAAAAAAGCTTATTACATTTTTAGGGTTAAATTGTTCAATTAAAGTTTTTATATAATCATCGTTTGAATAAATTTCACCGGTTGTTTTATGTGCAGCTTCAAAACCCGTTTGAATTGAAGATAACATATTTATATGAAAATCAACCCCTCTTTCATTTGCAGCTAAAAAATCTTTAATTGATGTTTTAACTTCACTTGGGGTTTTTGTTTTATAAGCAATAAAAATATCTGCAGGGTTTGCTCTCAATTCTTCATTTTTGGGTGAATTTTCTTTTATCGGCGCATTTGGATTTTTATTTTTAACATATAAACCGCTAAAATTTAAAATGTTATTATTTATTGCTAATACTCTCATTTTAATAATTCCTTGAATTTTATTTTTAAAAAAGAACAAGAAATATAAAAAACAAAAAAAGCAAAATTTGCTATTTTAAATTTTTATTTTTAGTTTCTAAATTAAATTAATATCGGCAGCTTTCTTATTTTTTTTCTAATTGCGATAAAATATCTATAACTTTTTTATTATCCACTTTATAGCAAATTTGATTGCCGTTTCTTACACCTTGAATAACTTTTGCATTTTTTAAAATTGAAAGATGCTGTGAAACCGTTGGCTGCGGAATATTTAAACATTCACTCATCCTATTTACATTGCATTCGGGTTTTTTCATTAAATTATATGCAATGGTAAGCCTTGTGGGGTGCGCTAATGCTTTAAAAATAGCTGTATATTCATCAATATCAATGTCGGTTTTCATATTATAAGAATATTACAATATGCGAATATTGTCAAATTGGAATTGACAGTTTAAAAAATTTTTGATAATATGAATATGCTAATATGCGAATATATGAAATATTTTATGAGGAAAAAATGAAAGTTGTTATAATAGGCGGTGGCGCAGCAGGCGCAAGTTGCGCAACAAGATTAAGAAGATTAGATGAAAATATAGAAATTTTAATTTTAGAAAAAACAGGTGAAGTTTCAATTGCAAATTGCGGGCTTCCTTATTATTGTTCAGGCGTTATAAAGGAAAGAGAAAAAATTCTTGTTTCAACGCCTCTTCGCTTCAAAGCAATGTTCAATATTGATGTTAGGTTAAATACGGAAGTTACCCAAATAAACAGAAGTGAAAAATTTGTTATAACAAAAGACGGTGAAAAAATTTATTATGATAAATTAGTTTTATCTCAAGGCGCAAACCCGATTAAACCGCCAATAAACGGAATTAACAATAAAAATGTTTTTACGGTTAGAAACTTAGATGACATTGACAAAATAAAAGATTATATAAAAAATAATAATGCCCAAAAAGCAGTTGTTATAGGCGGCGGCTTTATCGGCGTTGAGATGGCGGAAAACCTTAATTTAATGGGGCTGAAAACAAGCCTTGTTGAAATGCAAAGCCAAATTTTAGCACCTGTTGATTTTGAAGTTGCTGCATTTGCCCAAAATGAAATGAGGCAAAACGGTGTTGAATTAATTTTATCTGATGGCGTTAAGGCATTATTTGAAAATGAAATTGAACTTAATTCAGGCAAAAAAATTTCTTATGACCTTATAATTTTAGCAATCGGAGTAAAACCGGAGATTGAACTTGCAAAAAATGCAGGGCTAAATGTTAACAGGGGCATTATTACAAATGATTTTATGCAAACAAATGACCCTGATATTTTTGCAGGGGGCGACAATGTTGAAGTTAAAAGTTTTATTAATAATGAAAACGTTTTAATTCCTCTTGCAGGCCCGGCTAACAGGCAAGGGAGAATTATAGCGGATAACATTTTGGGTAAAAATTCAAAATATAAAAAATCACAAGGAACATCGGTTATAAAAGTTTTTGATTATACAATAGCGGCAACGGGGCTTAATGAAAAACAATTAAAGGGGAATAATATTTCTTATTGGAAAATTTTTACCTTTGGAAATTCCCACGCTTCATATTACCCAAACGCCACCCAAACACTATATAAACTTTTATTTAATAATGAAGGTGAAATTTTGGGTGCTCAGGCTGTCGGGCAAGAAGGCGTTGAAAAAAGAGTGGATGTAATTGCATCTGTTATGAGGAACGGGGGCAAAATTCAAGAATTATTAGATAGCGAACTTTGCTATGCGCCCCCTTATTCATCCGCTAAAGACCCTATAAACATTTTGGGAATGGCCGCAGAAAACCTTTTATCGGGGCTTTTTAAGCCTGCATATTATGAAGATATTGAAGGTTCTTTTGTTATAGATGTAAGAACTCCCGATGTCTTTAAAATTAACGGTATAAAAGGCGCAATAAACATTCCTTTAGCCGAATTAAGAAAAAGATATAACGAAATTCCAAAAGACAAAAAAGTTATTTTAATTTGTAACACAGGCTACACAAGCTACCTTGCCTCAAGAATTTTAATTCAAAAAGGGTTTAACAATGTTTATTCCTTTATGGGCGGAACAAAATTATATTCAGAAATTGAAAAAAACAAACAAAATAAAACCGTTCAAAAAGCATTAGTAGCAGCAAACGCAAAAACAAGCGAAAGCGCATTAAAAATAGATGCTTGCGGGCTTTCTTGCCCAGGGCCTGTAATGAAACTTGCAGAAAGCTTGGAAAAAATTAAAGAAGGAGAAACAATAGAAATAACATCTAACGACAAAGGCTTTTATTCCGATGTTCAAGCTTGGTGCGTTTCTACAAATAATACATTGATAAATTTAACCGATAAAGATAAAAAAATTACGGCAACAATTCAAAAAGGGAATTTTGAAAAAATTACACCCAAAAAAAATGAAGGCGAAACAATTGTTGTTTTTTCAAACGATTTAGACAGAGCCCTAGCAGCCTTTATTATAGCAAACGGCGCCAAAGCAAGCGGCAAAGATGTTACCATGTTTTTCACCTTTTGGGGGCTGAACATTTTAAGAAAAGAAAACTTTAAAACTAAAAAACCGTTTATTGAAAAAATGTTTGAAATAATGATGTCAAAAGGCGCAGACAAACTGGTTTTATCTAAAATGAATATGGGTGGCATAGGTTCATTTTTAATGAAAAAAGTTATGAAAAATAAAAATGTCCCCGCTTTAAAAGAATTAATTCAGCAGGCACAAAGACAAGGAGTAAAGTTTATTGCCTGCAACATGACAATGGACATTATGGGCATAAAAGAAGAAGAATTAATTGATAATATTGAAATTGCAGGAGTTGCAAAATATATATTAGAAAGCGGCAATTCAAATGCTAACCTATTTATATAGAAAATAAAAAAGGAGAAAAATTTATGAAATCATTTACAACTTTTGACATTCAATACGCACATAGGTTCTACAACTTTAAAGGCGAAGCCCAATACCTTCATGGCCACACAGGCACACTTACAATTGAAGTGGAAGATTCTGTTAATATGGGCGTTAATATGGTTTTTCCATGCAATGAAATTAAAAAAACCGCATGGGCAGTTTTAAAGAATTTTGACCATGCAACAATTTTAAGAGAAGACGACCCCTTGCTGCCCGCTATTTTAGAAGTTTATGAAAAACAAGGAATTAAAAACGGCGCCCCGCAAAACACAATGAAAGGTGCCGCCTTTAAAACAGACCTTGCGGTTGCATATCCTGATGCAAGAATTGTTGTAACAAAAGAAACAATGACTGTGGAAGGAATGATAAAAATTGTTTATGACCTTTTAAAAGATAAATTAAACATTTCAAAAATTACCTTCACAAGCGGCGACAACGCAGCAACAGAAGATTTTAAAGTTGCAAAAACAATGGATAGATGCCCCCTTTGCGGCATTGAACTTGTTAATGATGTTTGCCCCAAATGCGGGTATAGAAAAAATTAAACCTGTAACTTTATAGAACAAATATACCAATACAAGGGCTATTATAGCCCTTGTATTGGTATATAAATTATTTATTTTTGTGCCTGATACATTGCCTTTTGGGCAGTTACACCATATGGCATTGCTCTATCTTCTGTGATTAATATTGAAAATATATCGCGAACCTTCTTCTCTGCAGGTAAAGGAACTTTATAGATATTATCCTTTCTTGCACATGTACTGTTTCTGCAATTAACATTGCCAGGGGTTGGCTTTTTATCGCCATTCACATCCACCAATATTATACAGGGCCGTTTGAGTGTATTATTAACATTTTGTGCTAACCCCATGCTACCACAACCGCCGCAACCACCTTTATTCACAACTATTGGATGCGTTTCTTCACAAGCTGTTAAATTACTTTCATGTAACTTATTATGTCCTGATGCAGTTCCCGTTTCAGAATTAAACTCAAACCTCATGCCATCTGTTGTATAAAAATTGGCATTCATAGTATTTGACATATCTCCATATCCGCCCCAAGTTTTCGTGTATGTATCATATGTAAGCATTGTTGAAGATTTCAATATACTCATATGCCTTTGCAAATATCCGAATAAATTAGCGTTATCGTACGGAGATTCACCATCTATTGCCATATTCATTGTAATTGCACTATTTAAAACCGAAACTGCTTTTCTTAGGCCTGTTTTAAATTCTTGTTGTTGGGTATTCGATATAACAGATGGTATAGAAATTGCAGCAACGACGCCAATGATTGCCAAAGTTATTAATACTTCAGCCAATGTAAAACCAGTGTCTTTCATTTATCACTCCTTTTGTCACTTATAGCGACAGTCTCTCACAGCAACATAACATAGAATAAAGATATGTGCAAGGATTTTAAAAAAGCAATGGGTTCTAATATCAGGAAAATTAGAATTAAAAATAAAATCACACAAGAATTTTTATCTCTTGAAACAGGAATTTCTCGCTCGCACATTGCAATGGTTGAGGCAGGGAAAAGGGATATAACAATTGGTAATTTATTTAAAATTTCAAGAGCACTAAATGTCAATATGAGGGAAATTTTTTCTTTTGACAATATTGAAAAATATATTTTTAATTCCGATGATTTATACACATAGCAAAACATTGCCACAATATCTGTATTTGCCAAAATATTAAAGTAAAACTACAAATCAAAAACTTTATACGAAACAAATTTCAATTTTTGCTTATTTTCAAAGGTTATAATGTCGTTTTTCTTTGGTGAAAGGCAGGCTTCGTGGCCAACAAAAAGCACAATGCATTTACCGTTTTGATAAACGGAGCTTGAATAAATTATGCCATCTACTTTCAAAATTTCTTTTGCGTATTCGGCAAAAATTTGGGTTGGAACGTATTCTATATTTTTATTTTTGGTGTCGCTTTTTTTAATCGGGGAGCTTAGAGCCTTATGAAGGTATATGTAAAAAAGAATAACTTCTCTTTCCCTTGCTCTTTTTATATCAAGCCAATCCGGCAAAGTTAATTCCAAAATTTTTGTTAAATCTAAGCATTTTAATTCATTAAGGTTAATAAAATCTGCAATAACAAGCTTTTTGCCTGTTAAATCTTTCTCTTTATTTATGGCTTCTTCTTTTGCAACGTCATCTTCAAAAGTTCCATAAAAGGCAGAAATTCCTTCAGCTGTCATTCTGTTGTTTTTTGCTTGGTAATAAGGGGGCGAAGCCATTTCTTCTTCTGTAATTTCAAGGTTATTTTCAACAATTCTTGCTCTTTTAAAAGTTACATTCGGCTTTAAAACGGTGAACAAATTCAACTTTTCAAGGTATGATGTTGTATAATCAAGCATTTCAGATGCCGACATAAAAGCTTTTTCATATTTGCATTTGCTATCATCTGCGTAAAAAAGATATCTTGTTTTATATTTAACTAAATGCGCAAACCTTTTCCAAGAATTCTCGCAAAATTCCAATTGGCTTGTGCCATAAGGGTTTTTGTTGCAAAGAAAAAAATCGTTAAAGGCTTTTTTCATATCTTCCGCAAGCATGGAATCAAAATCTATGCCGAGTTTTTCAGATAATTTATAAACAATATCATATTTATCATAGGTTTCACCCAAATATTCCTGTTCTTCGCTATCATAAGCCAAATTGCCTTCGGCGGGTTCAAAATAAAATCTTATAATATCCATCAAAAATTCAAGAAACTTTTCCATATGCAGGCATTTTGTTTTTTTACCGCAATAAGAACAGGTTGTTTCAGTATCTGCGCTATTTTGAATCCAATCTTGAACAAAAACATTCTCTACACACTTTGGGCATATATATTTGTCTAAATCTTTAAAGCCTCTTTCTTGAATAATTGCCAAATATTCTTTCATATGTCCCAAGGTTTAATTTCTCCTTATATAAACCATGATAACAAAAAAAGAACCCTAATTTAAGGGTTCTTTTTAATTTTATTTAATTTAGTGGCGGGGACGACGGGGATCGAACCCGCGACCTCATGCGTGACAGGCATGCGCTCTAACCAATCTGAGCTACGCCCCCAACTACTAAATTTTCAATTTTCAATTTTTGAAAGTTTTAGTTTTTTTTTGGGTTAGAGCGCCTGCCAAAGGCCTGCTTTATTCTATAACGTAAGCTTGTCGCTTACTTGGCCAATCGTGAGCTCTCGCCCCCAACTACTAAATTTTCAATTTTCAATTTTTTGCAAATTATCTTATTTATATCTGAAACAACCGCCCTAAGCCTTTTAAACTTGGCATCTGTTTCAACATCATTATCATATTATAAAAATTTTAATTTGCAATAAACTATTTAGCGTAAACGCTAACTTGTTTTCTGTTTCTTCTGTGAGGTTCAAATTTAACTACACCGTCAATGAGTGCAAACAATGTGTCATCTGAACCGATGCCAACATTGTTTCCGGGGTGAACTTTTGTTCCTCTTTGTCTTACTAAAATATTACCTGCAAGAACTTCTTCGCCGCCGAATTTTTTAACACCAAGACGCTTGCTTTCGGAATCTCTACCGTTTTTGGTTGAACCTAGTCCCTTCTTATGTGCCATTATTCTTCTCCTGCTTCATTTGTTGTATCACTTGCAGCTTTTTTAGAAGCTTTTGAGTTAATTTTATTAATCATAACTCTTGTAAATTGTTGTCTGTGGCCTTGTTTTTTTCTGTAACCTTTTTTGGGGCGTTGTTTGAAAACAATAATTTTTTTAGCTTTATCATGTTTAACAATTGTGCCTTCAACAGTTGCAGCTTCAACATAAGGTGTGCCAACTTTTGATTTTTTGCCGTTTACAAGCATAACAACCTTATCGAAAACAACTTTTTCATCTACATCATTGTGTAATAATTCGATGTCAACGTATCTGCCTTCTTCGAGTTTGTATTGTTTGCCGCCGGTTTCTACGATAGCATACATTTTATATTGTCCTTTCTGTTAAGGGACCGTAGCATTTTGCATTTAGACACGGTCAGCCTCTCTTACGATTTATAAATATAAAATGAACAAAGGCTTCTGTCAACCGATTTTATAGTTTTTGTTAAAAAAGATATTTTGAAAGCGCCGTTTTATCAAAAATTCAATTTCTTCTTTGTTGTGAATGAATAAAAGGCAAGTTATAACGGATTTAAACATTGAAAACTCGGGAT
>DVKW01000203.1 GCA_018715855.1 Candidatus Galligastranaerophilus intestinigallinarum | reverse complement strand
GCAGGGGACTCATAATCCCTTGGTCGTGGGTTCGAATCCCTCCGGGCCCAAATTTTAAACAAAAAGAGGTAATTTAAAGCCTCTTTTTTTAGTGCCCGTTCGGGATGCAATCGCTTCGCTTTTGCCCTCTCATAAAAATGCTCAACGGTTCGCATTTTTGTATTTGTCAAATTCAGAGTATAAATTATAAAACATTTATAAAATAAAACTTTTTTGTTTGTTCGGCATATAGCCTTTTTTATTGCTCATTTACAAATAAGCTAAATATCTTGCCATCGTTTTATGTTATAAGATTTTGTGCAGATTGCATCGAAGGTTATGTTGTTTTCGGAAAGATATTTTTTATATTTTTCTATGTCGTTTGGTCTTCCTTGCAATTCCGGTGATACAAGGCAGAGTTTGAGGTTTGTATTTTTTAGGATGCGGTAATTTTCTTGATTGATGGGAAGTTTAGAGAAACAGTCCACCCAAACCCACTTAACTCTATCTTTTAGAGATAATGCAAGTTCAATGGGTTCAATTTCTGAAAATCTTACTGCTGAATTGAGGTTGTGAGAATTTGAGAGAAGATAAATCATAGGAATTGAACTGTCTAGAAAGAAATAATCTTCGATGTTGTATTTTTTTAAAAGTTCTTGAATTTTAAGCTCGATTCGTTCGGATTTGACATTTACAATCATTGTTCCATGGTGATAATTTTTAAGATATTCCTCAAAATCATCGCCGTTTTCTTCAAAAGGATTATGGGCAATAAAAAGTTTTTCGCCTTTATCTCTTACATCAAGCTCAACTCCATAGTTTTCAGGTAATTCTTTTAATTCTTTAATTGTATTTACTCTGTGTGCTATAAAATTCATAATATTTCCTTAAATTATTTTTGTCTTAACTCTCTTTTTAATTTGAAACTAAAATCCATTGTTCGTTTAATAAATTTCCATTTAGCAAAAAGCCCTGTGTTCCAATGCGAGGCGCCATGGATTCTTTTAGGAAAAATAACAGGAAAGCGGATAATTTTATATTTTTCTTTTTTTGCTTTATAAAATGCGAATAAATCAAGTGCAAAATCAAACGGTGCATTTTGTTCATTTTCCATAAGTTCTCTTGAAAAAATATTTGGTTGTGCGTTTATATCCCATAAAAATTCCCCTAAAAGAAACGTTTCAAAACAGCCCATAGAAAATGTGAAAAATTCATCAAACAAAGGGCGCCCTTTTCTGTTTCCTTTGACAAAAATTTTGTCATCGGCGGGTTCTTTTTCAATTAAATCAAGCGCTTTTATGACATCAATCGGGTCTGTTTGCATATCAGCATGGGTCCAGCCTATAAATTTCCCCCTTGCTGCTTTTAGCCCTTGCAATATTCCATAGCCATAGCCTTGATTTATTTCAACTTTAACTGTTTTTAAAAAAGAATATTTTGGAACTAAGTTTGCCAAAACCTCTGCGCTGTTGTCATTTGAGCCGTTATCAACAAGAATTACTTCAATATCATTTCTTTTTATAACTTCGCTAAACCTTTCAACAATCAAAGGGATGTTTTTTTCTTCATTATAACAAGGAACGACAATGGAAAGTTTTATCATTTAAAACCCTTTCTTTTTGTAAACAGATACATTGTATTTATCATAAATTTTTTCATATTGGACATTTTTAAATTTTTTGGTTTTGATAATTTCTTTATATAATTTTTTATCTGCCAAAATTTCTTCACTATTTTTATATGTTTTCTTTATTTCATCATCATCTGAAAATGCCGGAGTATTTTTATGAATAAGAATATAATCTGCCGTAAAATTTATCATATCTTTCAGTTGGCTAAAATTATCAAAAGTAAGAATACGGCAAATATCTTTTCTTTTGCCAAAAATACAAGGTATTCTGTAATCAGATATGATAAAAGTGGTTTCGTTTTCTTTTTTTGTAATAATTTGTTTTAAATCGTTGTATAAATCGAAATAACCTATTTCTTTATAAAGTTTATTTTTTGCAAATTCTCTATTAAAAGCATTTGAAGTAATTGTTTTTTTACTTGGTAAAATATCGGGTGTGTATTTATTAAAAAAGGAAGAAGATAAAAGAAAAATTAAAATTAATGAAGTTAAAATCATTCCTGTTTTTTTAAATTTTTCAAAATAAATCAAAGATAATGGTAAAAAGATAATCATAACGCCTGTATATTTTGCAATGTATATGGCACCTATTTTAATCGTCAAGGCAAAATATAATATTGCAAGAAGGGTAAAAGCGTGAATTATTAAAAAATCATACTTTTTTCTTTTAATGCCGTTAATACTTTGGCAAAAAGCAAGAATAAGAAATACACAAGTCGGAATTAAAAGATAAAACCTTTCAATGCAGCCTTTATATATTAAATTCCAAACAGAGGAGTTTTCTGCAACAAGCCCTATATTTCTTTTTGAATATTCAAATAAAAAATAACCGTATAATTCAAAAAAAGCTTTAACCTTTTCTTTATACACAAAAAATAGAAATAACCCCGGATTTGTAAACAGTATAAAACAAGGTATGAAAACAAGAAAATATATACCTATTTTTTTCAAATTTTCTTTATTTAATTTATATTCAATTTTATTTAAGGCTAAAAAACCGACAATCGGCATGAAAAATATACCGGTTAATTTAACTCCTGCAACGGCTGCAAGAGAAATTGCGGAAAATATAATGTTTTTGTTTGTAAGTTCTTTATTTTTTAAAATAAAATAAACGGATAAGACGCCAAAAAATCTCATCATAGATGTTGTGTCAAAACTTATTGCATAGGTTATAAAAAATTCCGATAAAGCTGTTGGAATAATTACCGCCCATTTATAAAAAGCGTTTTTTGTGTAATTTCCTGCAATTTTATACAACAGGTATAATGTTCCAAAAGAAAATAAAAGTTCAAGAATTCTTGCGCCTGCTATTGTAAGCGGCTCAGATTTTATTAAATAAAAAGGAAATGTTGCTATGCCGTTAATTGCCCAAAAAATCCAACCGTAGGCATATTCATTAAAATTTAAAAGTTTTGATAAGTGGATTCTTTTTAAATAATATTGAAAACTGTTCATTGCTTCATTAAATGCGGTATCATCGATACTTTTAAAGACGGTACATTCAAACGAAGAAGAAAAAACAAAACATTCAACAAAAAGATAAATAAATAAAATACTAAAAAGAAAAAGCATTATTGAAGTTAGTTTATTTTGTTTAATTTTATTTAATAAGTTCATTTTATTTCCCCTTAAATACCCAAAATTTTTGACCTGAAAAATTTATTATTGTACTTGTGCCTGTTGCGCACAAAAACGAAAACAATTTTACCGCTTGAAAATTATTCAAAAATGAAATATAAGAAAACGCCGAAGGTAAGATTAAAAGACACGTTTTATTTACTCCAACATTTGCAGTGAGAGAAACAAGATAGAGCAAAAGAAATTTAACAACTTCTTTTATGCTTTTTCTTTTTTGCTCAAAGGTATAATATTTGTTCATTAAATATGCGGTAATTGTGCCTGTTAGAAATGAAATTCCTTTTGCTAAAGATAAATCAATAAAATGAGATAAAATATAATAAACAAAAGTATCTGTTAAAACAGCCAAAATGCCAGATAGTATAAACCTTGAGATTTCTTTTTTAGTTTTATCCATTAATTATTTTCCTGTTTAAAAGCTCTAAATTCACAATCAAGTTTTTCAATTTTTTCTTTATTAACATTAGGGTCTTTTTGAAGCTTATATGGATGATATGAAAGCTTATGAAAAAGGCTTTGATAAGAAATGAATGTTTTATAATCATCGGGTGTGCCAAAACAAATATATTTATCAACAACAAAAGCCTTTGTGCAATAACCCAATTTAGCTGCCGCTAAAACACAGCTGTCTGCGTAAAATTCATTGTTTACTCTTATATTATTTTTATATAAATATTTAAGACATTCTAAAAATATTCTTACGCTTTTAAAATAAAATGCACCTGTTATGGCATTGTCTTTTATAGGGTTATTTGAAATTGGAATTTTTACGCTTACATCTTTTATAAAATTGTTATCATCAACAACAAGAAAACCGTAAGCGTTTGGGTTTTTAGCAGTTATTGGATTATTTTGAAACGAAAATGAAAGAACATCTGCATTTTCTATTTCTTTGTCAAGTTTATCGTAATCAATAATTAAAGAATTATCACAGGCGCCAATAAATAGGGGTTTATTCAAATCTTCCCCTTTTAGCCCAAATTCACACGTTTGTGCTTGACCTTCAGTAACCTTATCAAGAGGGATAATTTTTGCATTTTTATATTCGTTTAAAATTGCATCTTTGAGCGGATATTTTTCAAGATGCTCTTTTAGGGCTACAAAAA
Organism: Candidatus Galligastranaerophilus intestinigallinarum; assembly: GCA_018715855.1. Lineage (GTDB taxonomy): Bacteria > Cyanobacteriota > Vampirovibrionia > Gastranaerophilales > Gastranaerophilaceae > Galligastranaerophilus_A > Galligastranaerophilus_A intestinigallinarum. The sequence goes on along the minus strand of DVKW01000203.1, from coordinate 4,944 downwards.
TATTTTCGCTGCAATCAGGCAGTGCTTCTGCCGCTTGAATTATCATTGGTTTGCCGCTTATATCAAGAAGCGGTTTTGGTGTTTTATACCCTGCATCAGCAAACCTTTGACCACGCCCTGCAAGAGGAATTAACTTAATTGCATCATAGATTTTGTTTGGTTTTTTATAGGTTGTAAGTGATTTAAAATAATTTGACCATTCAACATATTCTTCAAGTTCACAGGGTGTTCCCCATTGCTGCATGTGCTGAATTTCATATATTGAAACTTTTAGGTTGTCTTGAACCATTAAATTATAGACCATACTTACATAAAATTCCCCTTTTGTGTTTATGTTTTTATCCATAAGGCTTTTAAAATATTTTTTTACATATTCGCCTTTTTGGAAATAATACGTGCCATCAGAAGCGTATTCATTCATTCTGTTATCTGTAAAAGGTTCTTTTTCTCTTATTTCGAGCATCCATTGTTTATCATCTCTCATAAAGGCATAGTTTATTTTTCCCAACATGTGCGGGTGAAAGCCTTTGTATGAAGGAATTGCCCCTTGTGCGTTTCTTTTTCTTGTGTGAGATAAAAAGTCTTTATAATCCCAATAAACACTAAAATCGCAGTAATTAACAATAACTTCATCATTATCATCAATTAAATCTTTAATTTGATAAACCGCATAAACAGGTCCAAGTTTATGAGGCGGAATTTCAACAATTTTTCCCTTTGGTGCAATTCTGTTTAAAACTTCTTTCATATTTGTTTCTTTTAAGTGTTTCGAATTGCATATAAATATAAAATTTTCTTCATCCGGAAACAAATTAACAACATGCTCTATAATTGGTTTTCCGTCAACTTCAATTAAGGGTTTTGGGGTTTTATACCCACCATCAATAAACCTTTGCCCACTTCCTGTCATGGGTATTATTATTTGCACTTTTTTCTCCTTTTAAATTTTTTGTCTGTATTTTTCCGCTTCCCAATTTTCTAAATATTCAATTTCAGACATTGTAAGCGGGTTTAGGTTTTCATCTTTATTAAAAAGAATTGTTTGAATGTGAAATTTAAAAACATCTTCAATTTCTTTTGCTTTTTTGACATTTTTTGCAACAAAGAAAAGATGATTTTTATAATAGAGTACTTTTGGTATTATGTAAAATTTATTTTTGTAATCTTCAATTTCATTTTTGGGAGATTTTTTTATAAATAAAGCTGAAACCCCTGAATAAACAAGTTTATCAGGAAAAAGAGGAAGGGTTGTAAACAACTTTTCATCAATATTATTAATTAAGAAATTGTCTTCTGATAAATAAGAAATGTAATCATAATGTTCGTTGTCGTTAATATAGCTTGAAAGTTCGTTTGTAAGCTTATATTTTTTTATGTCGAGTTCAAGATAGTTTTCAATTTTTTCTAAAACATATTCAAGAAGGTTTATAACCTCTTTTAATGTATTTGCAGTTATTATAAGCCCATGGTTTTGAAGAAAAATTATATCTTTATTATTTTTTTCAAGCTTGCTTTTTAATTCAAACGCAAGTTCTGCCCCCGGGGTTTTATATTCTACAAAAATAAATTCATCGTTTGAAAAAATTTCATTTAATAAATTTAGAGGATTTTTCCTTGTTAAAATTGCAGTAACCTGAACAGGGTGAACATGCAAGGTAACTTTTTTAAGCAAGGAATGTAAAAGTGTTTCAATAGACGGTCTGAAATTTTTTGTAAAATTGGTTTTTGAAACATATTCTGTTATTAGTGCATCTTTTTTTCTTTTGTCTGTTTCGTATAAAATTTTTGTATCGTCAAAAACCTTTAATATTTCATTATTATCAACAAGGCAAAAGCCGTAATTTTTATTAATTTCAGATAAATAAACACCCGATGCTTTTATATACATAGTGCCGTCATCATTTTTAACGGAACTGTTACCGCCGCCTGCTTGAGTTAAATCAAACCTTTCGCCTGCGTATTTTGAAATTTTTATAAAATCATTCATTTCATTCATCTATATTTTCTCCATAAGCTCAAAAAACGAGGTAAAAGTTTCGACATCGTTTATTTTTTCTGTAGTTTTATAGTACGCTTTAATTTTAAGAGCATTTGCGCCTTTTATATCTTTTTTATATGAATCTCCAATCATAACAGCTTCTTTAGGGCTTATTTGAAGCTTAGTTAATGCAAGATTGAAAATTTTTTCATCAGGTTTTTCAACTCCTGCCTCTTCGCTTGTAACAATAAAATTGATGTATTTTGAAATATTTAAGGCAATAATTTTTCTGTATTGAATATGGGCAGTTAAATCTGTTATGAGGCAAATTTTTTTATCTTTGTTCTTTTCAAAAAAATCAATAACTCCTTCGAAAAGTGTCATATTTTGAATAAAAGCATTCCAGTACGTTTCGTATAAATCAAAAACAAAAGGTGCATTAAAACAGTTAAGAAGCTCTGTAGTTTTTTGAAAATAAAGAAGCCTGTTGTGCATAGAGGCTGTATTTTTTAATTCGTTATGAACTATTTTTCTTGCTATGTCAAATTTTTGAATAAAATTTTTATTATCAATACCTTTTTTATCAAACGCAAAATCCAAAACTGCCGATATTGCCGTTTTGTGTGCGGTTTCATAATCATATAAAGTATTATCTAAATCAAGCAATATAGCTTTTATCATCTTTTTCCTTCATTTTTTCACTTATTGCTTTTAAAATTATAAGTTGTATAAAACCTCTCAAACCTTTATTTAATTCTAACCCAAAAGGTACAATTTCATATAAGTTTTCAATAGTTTCATAAGAAATTTTTTCCCACTGTATTTCAATATCTTTGTTAATTGTTATAATTTGAGATTTTAAATTGTCGGAATAATCATGGAAAATATCAATTTCTGATGATACCCTTTCAAGAATATCTTCAACTTCTATGCTTGAATCAAGTTCAATTTTAAGCCCAAGATTGGGGTTGTTGTCAAAATTGTTTAATTGGTCAACATCAATAGGAAAATAGCTTATAATTATATCAGCATATTCTTTTTGCGGTTTTATATATTTGTTTGAATCCTCTTCTCTTAATTGCATCGATTCAAGAACTTTTTCTTTTGTATAGCCCCTTTCTTTTATGTCGCGGCTGATTTTCCAAAATTTTCTTAATTCTTCGTTTGGGTTTAAATATATTTTAATGTCCAATGCTTTTCGCATTTTGGGAAGATAAAAAGGATGCAAGCCTGACAAAACAATGTAGGGTTTAGGTTCAATTTTAACAGGTGCATCAAACTTGCCTGTTTTGTGGTTATAATTTTTTCTTATTGCGGGCATTAATTTTTTTAAATTTGAAATTACTTCAAGTTGTTTGTGAAGGAAGTTTGCTTTTGGATTAAGGTGGGTATAATTATTCCAGTTTGAATCACCTCTTTCCCACTTGTGTTCGCCGTCACCTTCAAGCTCAATTAAATCATTTTTAAATAATTGTCTTATATCTAATAAAAGTGTTGATTTACCGCTGCCTGAATCTCCGCCTATTCCAATGGTTATGGCCTTATCTTTTCTATATAGCGAATTATTTTTAATGCCTGTTTTATAAATTTGATATATTATGCAGACGAGAACCGCTTCAAGAAGCGTATAAATAATGTTTCTTGCTGATTCGTTTGTATATTTAATGTACAAAGGGTTTGATAAAAATGTTAAATCGTTATAATCTCCCTTGTGAAGAAAAACAAAATAGGCAAGATAAACAATATTTAAAAGCATTATAGAATAAGTTATATTTTTATTTTTTTGATAGTGGCTAATTGCAAAAACAGATAAAAACGGCACAATCCAAATAAACCAAGCAGGCGTTGAATGTGGAACAAAAAGTAAAAATAAGGAAATAACAAGAACGCAATAAAGGTCTAAAAGTTCATTGTTAATTTTTTTGTATGCAAAAAATCTTAAATATAAAAGAGTTGCCGCAAATAATGAAATATATATGCACAAATTGCCAACGGGAATATAAAGGCTGAAGAACAGGTTTATTTTTTCATTAAATAAAACAAGCTCTCTATAGCCCTTTGAAAATATATAAGGTATTGAAAAGGCAAAGTAGATGGCAGCAATCATAATGCTTCCCAATATAGTTTTTCTTTTGTTGTTATTTTTAATTGAATATGCCGCAAAAATGGGAAAGAAAAGCATTGCATTGGTTTTTATAGAGCATGCAAGCGCAAAAACAAACGAGCCTTGAAAAATTTTCTTTTTCTTTAAGTAATAAAAAGATAAAAACAAAAATGCTACAGGAACTAAATCCAGCTGTGAATGTATATAAGCAGCATAGATTATAACAGGCGATAAGAAGTAATAAATGAAAATATTTTTAAAATTATTTTTAAAAGTTTTTAATAAAAGATAAAAAATTGTTAAATCGGCAAAAAGTATTGGAAGTTTAAAAATAAAATTAACAAAAAATACGTTTTCTATATGAAGCCACTTAATTATTAATGCGCCTATGCTGAATATATAAAGCATTAAAGGATGATACGGAAATTCATAAGGAAGATTATTTTCAAAAACATATTCCCAAGGGTTAGATTGACCTTGAATAAAACTGTCAATAAAAGGTATAAAAAGCAAATTTTGATAATCGGAAGAAAAAACCCCAAGAAGAATAATTTTCAATATTAACGCAACAATAAAAGCTATTTTTAATTTATTGTGGGCATTACAAAAAATACTTTCAATTCTCATCCTAAACTTTCTTTTTTCATTTAATTATACAGGCTGAATTTTTTATAACAAGCAAACGTATTTTTCTTTTTAATATTTTAAATATAAAATGAACAAAATTAATTTTAAATCGTTTTATATAATAAGGAAGAAAACTAACTTTACTTGACACAAAAAACAATAAAAAGGATAATAAGAGCTTAGATTTTGTTGGAGGTTGCATAATGAAAAAAGCTCTCGGAATAATTATATGCCT
>DVKW01000202.1 GCA_018715855.1 Candidatus Galligastranaerophilus intestinigallinarum | reverse complement strand
AAAAAGATATTTTAAGTTCAGATGACATTTTAAACCTTGAAAAATTGCCAAAAAATATTGCAATAATTGGAACAGGCGCAATTGGAGTTGAATGGGCAAGAATTTTTTCAAATTTGGGGGTCAACGTTTCTGTTATTGAAAAAGCGCCAACAATTTTGCCTTTAATGGATGTTGATATTCAAAAAAGAATAACAAGAATTTTCAAGCAGAAAAAAATTAAAATTTATACGGGAAAAACCGCAACTTTATATAAAGAAGGCAAATTAATTTTAGATGATAATTCTGAAATTGATGCTGATATTTTGCTTGTTGCAGTCGGCAGAAAAAGAATTATTCCAAATGGCTTAAAAATTAATTCAGACCTTACAACAAATTATAAAAATGTTTATGCAACAGGCGACATTTCAGCAACAAAACAATTAGCACACACAGCAAGTATGCAAGCTGATTATGTTATGAATAAAATTCTTAAAAAAGAAGCAAAATTAATTGAAAACGATTTAATTCCATCTGTTATATATGGAACCCCTGAAGCTGCGTCAATCGGTGTTAATGAACAAGATATTGAAAATTCGGATGAATATAAAATATATAATCTTCCAATTTCATTTCTTGCAAAATCTTGGTGCGACAACCAAATAGATGGGTTTATTAAAATTATTACCAAAGATGACTTAATAAAAGGTGCGCATATTGTATCAAACGAAGCTTCAAGCCTTATATCTCAAATTCAAATAATGATGATAACAAACTATAAAGTTTCAAATATTAAAGATATTGTTTTTGCACATCCAACATATTCTGAAGGCATTTTGGAGGCAATTTTAAATGGATAAAAATTATTTAAGGCTTCCTGATTATCTTAAACGCCCGATTGCAAGCTTAGATGATAAAGAAAATAAAAGTGTAAGAAACATTTTATCTAAATATAACCTGAACACGGTTTGTGACAATGCAAGGTGCCCAAATAAAACCGCTTGCTATGGGTGTTTAACTGCAACATTTTTAATTATGGGGAAAATTTGCACAAGAAATTGCAGGTTTTGTAATATAACAGGTGGTATTCCTGAACCACTTGATATTAATGAACCAAAAAATGTGGCAAATGCAATTGAAGAATTAAACCTAAAATATGTTGTTATAACATCAACCACAAGAGATGATATTCCTGATGGCGGGGCAGAACATTTCAAGCAAACAATTGATGAAATAAGGAAAAAATCTCCTTCAATTAAAATTGAAATTTTAACACCCGATTTTTTAGGCAATAAAAATTCATTTTGTACAATTTTAAAAGCAAAACCCGATGTTTTTAACCACAATATGGAAACGGTTCCAAGGCTTTATAAAATTGCACGCCCAAAGGCAGATTATCTTCGTTCTTTAAACCTTTTATCTTATATAAAAGAAAATGACCCTGAAATTATTACAAAAACAGGCATTATGGTTGGTTTAGGCGAAACAAAAGATGAAATAATTCAAACAATGAAAGATATCCTAAATTCAAAAGTAGATATCTTAACAATCGGGCAATATATAAGGCCATCAAAGCTTCATTTAAAAGTTGATAGATATTATAAAGAAGAAGAATTTGAAGAATTAAAAAATATAGCGCTTGAACTTGGTTTTGGTGGCGTTGTTAGTGCACCTTTAGCCAGAAGCAGCTATATGGCAGCTGAAACCTACAATTTAGTTAAAAATAAAAACTAATTTGCCTTTTGTGCAATTTTATTTCTTGCAACAACCGTTTGCAGAGTTTTAATTGCGAAATTTAACTGGCTGTCTGTGTTTGTAATTTGGTCTTCTTTTGTAATTTGAACCAAATAATCAGGCTTAATTCCTTTTTTATTTATGTCAATATCCAATGGTGTTAAATATCTTGCAATTGTAAGGTTCAGGCCTGTGTTATTCGGCATGGGGAAAACCTTTTGAACTAAACCTTTGCCAAATGTTTTTGTTCCTATAATTAATGCTCTTTTATTATCTTTTAGGGCGCCCGATACAATTTCAGAAGCCGAAGCTGATTCTGAATCCACTAAAACTGCCATTGGTTTTTCATAAACGTAGCCTTTATCATGGGTTTTATAAATATTTTTTTTGCCGCCACGGCCTAAAACAGAAACTATATTTTTATCTTTTAAAAATAAATCTGCAACAAAAACGGCATTTTGAAACAAACCCCCTGTATTTCCCCTTAAATCAAGGATAAGAGCGTCTGTATCTTTAACTTTATCAAGTGCTTCAATAAATTCAATGGGTGTATCATTTGAAATGAAGCTTGTAATTTTAATGTAGCCAATTTTTTTATCTATAATTTCAGATTTAACGGTTTTAATTTTTATTTCTGTTTTTTTAATTTGTTTAATAAATTTTTTATTACCCCTCATAATTTCCATATTAACCGTTTCCATATCGGGGTTTTTAATATATGTTGCAATTTGAATTAAACTTTTGCCTTGAACATTCTTTCCGTTCACTTTTGTTATCATATCGCCCGATTTTAACCCTGCAAAATCTGCGGGCGTGCCTTTAATGACATTTATTATTATAATCTTGCCTGCGCTTGATGCTATATTTATGCCAATTCCATATATTTTTGAATTGATTGATGTATTTTGTTCTTCAAATTCTTTTTCATCCAAAAATTTAGAATAAGGGTCATTTAAGCTTGCAAGCATTGTATTTATTGCAACTTTGGCGTCTTCTTCGTCTTTAATTTGATTTGCATAACGAATTTTAAAACGGTAGAGTTCATTATCTGCCGAATGTTTATCCCAATAATTTCTTTTAATAACCTTGTATGAATCGTTAAAAAGTTCAATCGGGCTTACTTCTTCATTTTCTGTTTCATTATTAAGGCTTACTTCCGTTTTTTCTTCTTTTATAAAAAACGGATTATTCAGCACCAAAAATAGAAAAAATGAAGCCGAAATAAGCAAAATATATTGTTTTTTAGCGTGTTTTGAAAGCATTTTTTTGTTTGTTACCAATTATTTTGTGTTATTAACATTAACCCCGTTTGGCATCAAACGGTATCCGCCACCGTATATTGTTTCAATATATTTATTTTTATACTCTGAAATTTTATCGACTTTTGCTCTCAAGTGTCTAATATGCACTCTGATAGTATCAACATCTTCATTTTCGCTATAGCCCCAAACCTCTTTTAAAAGAGTTTTGGATGAAACCATGGTTGAATTGTGCTGCATTAAAACGCTTAAAATTTCAAATTCAATGGGTGTTAATTTTGTTTCTTTGTCTAAAATTCTAACAGTGTAACTTTCAGGAATCAACGTGATGTCGCCTGCCGTTAATAATTCCTTCACTCTTGTTGATTCAGGGGCTTTTTTAATTCTGTTTAAAAGTGCAAGAACCCTTGCCTTTAATTCTTCAATTTCAAACGGTTTTGTTAAGTAATCATCAACACCTGAGCCAAACCCTTTTAATTTATCATCCAAAGCACCCAAGGCGGTCAGCATAATAATCGGAATGTCTTTTGTTTCTTTGTTTTGCCTTATTTTCATTGCCAAAGAAAAACCATCCACTTCAGGCATCATGGCATCTAAAATAATTAAGGTTATATCTTCCTGTTTTAAAATTGCATACCCCCTATAAGGGTCAGATGCAGTTAAGCAAGTGTAGCCCGATAATTCAAGGTTTACCTTAATCAATTCCAGAATAGCTTCGTCATCATCAATTGCAAGAATTTTTATCATATATAAATTTTATAACAAAATAGTTAATTAGTATTATACTTTTTTGTTAAATAATGTTAAAATTATTCAGGCGAAAACAAATTTTTGACATGTTTTTGTTTTTTGCATA
>DVKW01000201.1 GCA_018715855.1 Candidatus Galligastranaerophilus intestinigallinarum | reverse complement strand
TTTGTATTTTTAATTTTAATATCAATAATAACTGCAATTTACACGGGGAAAATTGAAGAAGTTACAAACGAACTTTTAAATGCCACACAAAGAGCAGTTCAGGTTTCAATAGGCTTAATAGGCATTATGGCCTTTTGGCTTGGCATTGCAAAAATTGCACAAAAATCGGGGCTAATTAATTTAATTTCAAAATTAATATCCCCCATTTTAAAATTAATTTTTAATGAACTTCCAAAAAATTCCCCTGCATTTTCAAACATTGCACTTAATATAACAGCAAATGCCCTTGGCCTGTCAAACGCTGCAACTCCTTTTGGAATTAAAGCAATGAAAGATATTAAAAAAGAAGAAAACAAAAATGATGTTGCAACAAACTCTATGTGCATTTTTCTTGCAATGAATACGGCAGGTTTTCAAATTGTTCCTGCAACCGTTCTTGCAATTTTAATTGCAGCAGGTGCTAAAAACCCGACAGAAATTATTATTCCAACCTTCATTGTAACTTTATCGTCTTTTATTTTTGCAATTATTGTAGCAAAAATTTTGGCTAAAATATGGAGGGAAAATTAAATGAAAGAATTTTTAAGCTACCTTTCCATAATGATAATTCCCGTATTAATTTCCATTATTTTAATTTACGGTATCTATAAAAAAACACCCTGCTATGAAGTTTTTGTAGATGGCGCAAAAGAAGGGCTTTTTGTTGCAATAAAAATTTTACCCTATTTAATTGCAATAATTGTTTCAATTTCAATGTTTAGAGCATCCGGCGCTATTGAAATTTTATCAAATTTATTATCTAAACCACTTCATTATTTTAATATACCTACTGAAACGCTTCCTATAATGATAACCCGTTCAATGTCAGGAAGTGCAACATTAGGGATTTTATCAGATATAGTAAATACAACGGGCGTTGATTCCTACGCTTCAAAATTAGGGGCTGTTATTGTGGGAAGTTCCGAAACAACATTTTATGTTTTAGCAGTTTATTTTGGGGCAGTTGGAATTAAAAAAATAAGATTTGCGCTTTTAGCAGGCCTTATGGCAGATTTATTCGGAATTATAGCGGCAATTTTTGTTTGCAGATATTTTTTTAATTAACCGTTCAAAATTTTTTTTCACAAGGTTTAATAAATTGCCACAAAAAGAAAGGCGAGAAATGAATATTAACGGTTTAAATAATTCTCCGAATTTTTCAGCACTTTATGTAAATAAAGAAGGAATGGGGGAAACAGCATCAAGTTTAGCTGATTCACTTTCAAGACAATTGGATTACGAAAAAGATGTAGATAAACTTGATAAAATGGGCGTTGATGTTGTTATTATTAAAGACCCAAAAAATGCAGAGGACAGAGCAAAAATTGTTTTTGCAGATTCTAATAACAATTTATATAAAATAAACGGCAAAGACCACATAAAAACAGGCAAAACTTATGATATAGGTTTAAGAGAATCATATTATGACGATAACTGCGAAGGCGTTATGGATGCAATAAAAGGCATTTTAAGAGGAACAATTAAAGATAAAACAACAAGACCTACAAATACTCAAAAAGAACTTCTTTCAGCGTTTCCAATCAGAGATAACGTTTTAGCAAATAAAAAACCATACGACAATCTTGAAATTGATTTTTCAGATATAGACCCGGATTATAACGACCCCGATTGGCAAAGATACGCAGCTTCAATTGATTTTGAGGCCTAATTTATAAATAAAAAAAATAACTCCTGAAATTCAGGAGTTATTTTTTTATGATTAAATTCTATCTATCTTTTTGGATTTAAAAATTCGGGGATATCCAATAAACCGCCTGTTGAAGGTTCAGGTTTATTTATTGGCTGGTTAAAGCTTTGTGTTGATGTTTGTTTTGAACCCATATCAGTGAATGATAAACCGCCTGAGAAAATATCCGCAGCGTTTATTTTCTTTTCTTGAGCTTTGGGGGGTTCATTGCCTTTTAATTGGAAACCTGTTGCAATAACCGTAATTTGGATTTCACCTTGAATTCTATCATCAATAACAGAACCGAAGATAACTTCCGCATTGTCTGAAACTGCATCATGGATAACGCTTGCAGCTTCGTTAACTTCATGAAGGGTCATATCAGGGCCGCCTGAAACGTTCATGATGATACCTGTTGCACCATTAATTGAAGTTTCAAGAAGTTTTGAATTAATTGCAAGTTTAGCAGCTTCCATTGCTCTGCCTTCGCCTGAAGCTTTACCGATACCCATTAATGCGGAACCTGAAGCTTGCATTACGGTTCTAACGTCTGCAAAGTCAACGTTAATTAAACCGGGGATAACGATAATATCCGAAATGCCTTGAACACCTCTTAAAAGAACCTCATCAACCACAAGGAAGGCATCTCTCATTGTTGTTCTTCTTTCAACAACTTCAATAAGTTTGTCGTTTGGAATAACAATTAAAGCGTCAACGCTTTCTTTTAATTTTTCTAAGCCTGCAATTGCTTGGCTCATACGTTTTTTGCCTTCAAAACCGAAAGGTTTTGTAACAACGCCAATTGTAAGAGCGCCCAATTCTTTTGCAATTTTAGCAACTACAGGAGCAGCACCTGTGCCTGTACCGCCGCCCATGCCGGCTGTAACAAACACCATATCGGAACCATCAAGTGCAACAAGCAAATCTTCCCTTGATTCTTCAGCTGCTTTTTCACCAACTGAAGGGTCGCCGCCTGCACCAAGGCCTGCTGTTAATTTTGCACCCAATTGAATTTTCTTTGGAGCCGATGACATTTCAAGAACTTGGGCATCTGTATTCATTGCCCAAAATTCAACACCGGATAAACCCGATGAAATCATTCGGTTAACTGCGTTGCCGCCGCCGCCGCCAACGCCCACAACTTTTATATTTGCTTGGTTTGAATACCTGTCAAATTCGTTTGATTTTCTATTAAAGCTGTCTAGTCTAAACTTTTCCACTTTTATTGGTCCTCTTTTCTTATTGGTTCCTTTGTTAATACAATACTTAAAAATTTTTCTAAAGTAAAGTAATTATCAATATTATGCTTAAACTTTCACAACAATTCAAATAGTTAATACAACTTAATGAAAATTTATCAATTTTTATTATTCAGGCGTTTTAAAAAAATATGAAAATTTTTGGTATAAATAACTGCTATAATTCCCCACTATTTGGCTCAAGAAAAAAGGAAATAAAAGAAGCAGACAAACTGCAAAGAAAAACAAGGGCCGAATTTCCGATGCTAAGCCAAACAATGGCAGACGACCTTTACCTTTCTACAAAATACACTTCTAAAAAAAGAGTAAAAGCAGAAAGAATAACGGATAAAATGTATCAAAAAATCAAATTAATGAGAGAAATGGCTGATTTTCCAAGCTATTATAAAATTAATTTATCCGAAGAAGAAAAGGGCATTCCTTATATTTTAAACCTTAATATGATAAGGCAATTAAGGCTTGGCAACTGCAAAGAAAACGCAATGGCCGCAATGGCGGTTTTAACGGCAAACGGATATTTTAACAGCGACAGGGTTGAATTAATGTATAAAATGGATTTCATCAACAAAAAAACAGGTGAAATCGAAGATAGAAAATTATACCCGATGGATCATTCCTTTGTTATAACAGATATGCAAAAAGGAAACAAAAAAGGTGAACAAAACTATGTAATTGACCCGTGGCTCGGTTTTGCAGATGGCAAAGAAGGCGCAATTGCAAGGTTTAAAGAAATTTATAAAAAAAGAGATTTTTTTGAAGCGGAATCTTTTATGAGAAATATGTTCCGCTGCGATAAAAGGCTTTCAAGAGAAGAATTTGAAGAACAATATGAAACAAGAACAGGTTTTTATTTCCAAAAAACAGAGCCCGATATGACAAGAGAACAAAAAGAATATTTAGGGCTTTATGCAAGGGAAGTTTTTCAAAATATGTCAGTTTAAAATTGCGGTTTTAATTGCATCTGTTATTTTTGAAACTTCAAAAATCTGAATTCCTATTTTTAAAATTCTGTCTTTAATTGTTTTGTTGTTAATTTTTGGAACAACCGCCCGAATAAAACCTAATCTGTAGGCTTCTTTAAGCCTTGCTTCCAAATTATCAACAGAACGTATTTCCCCGTTTAAGCCAATTTCACCCAAGCAAACAGTGTCTTTATTAATAACAGAATCTCTTGCGCTTGTTAAAACCGCAAGTGCAACCCCTAAATCTGCAGCAGGCTCGACAATGTCTATGCCGCCTATAACGTTGATATAAACATCAGATTTAGATAAATTTAAGCCCACTCTTTTTTCTAAAACCGCCAAAATTTGAAGCAGCCTGTCATATTCAATTCCCCTTGCAACTCTTCTTGGGTTTGGATATGGAGTAGAACCGGTTAGTGCCTGCACTTCAAGTAATAAACACCTTGTGCCTTCTAATGTTGCAATAACCGTACTTCCCGAGGTTGTTAAATTTTCTCTGTCAGATAAAAATAATTCTGATGGGTTTTTAATTTCAACAAGGCCAATATCTTCCATATTAAAAACGCCGACTTCAGAAACTGCGCCAAATCTGTTTTTAATGCCTCTTAAAATTCTTGTTGTTTTATATTTTTCACCTTCAAAATTTAAAACGCAATCTACCATATGTTCTAAAACTTTTGGCCCTGCAATATTTCCTTCTTTTGTAACATGGCCTATTATAACGGTTGTTACATTAAATTGCTTTGCAATTCGCATTAAAATGTTTGTACATTCTCTAATTTGACTGACTGAACCCGTTGAACTTAAAATTTGGGCGCTAAAAACAGATTGAATACTATCAACCACAAGAAATTCAGGCTTTAGGCTTTCAATTTGTTTTATTATTTCTTCTAAACAATTTTGCTGTGTTACATAAATATTTTCTGAATTTGCATTTAATCTTTCCGCTCTTAATTTAACTTGCGAGGTTGATTCTTCTGCGCAAATGTATAAAATTTTTTTATTTTGGGCTGCTATATTTTTTGCCGTTTGTAAAATTAAAGTTGATTTACCAATGCCGGGGTCGCCTGCTAATAAACAAAGTGACCCTTCAACAAAGCCGCCCCCTAAAACTCTGTTAAATTCTTCCATTCCGCTTGAAATTCTAATGGATGTATCCACTTTAACATCATTTATTTTTGTATAAGAAAAAGTTTCTATACTTCCGATATTCATAGAAGAATTTTTAGATTTAACTTCGCTTTTTTCTTGAACAATTTCTTCTACAAAAGTTGAAAACCTGCCGCAATCGGGGCATTTTCCCAAATATGAAGCGGTTTCATAGCCGCAATTTTGACAAACCCATTTTGATTTAACTTTAGCCATAAAATTATTATATTAAAAAAGCCCTTATTTTGTATAAGGGCTTTAATTTATTTTAATTTTTCTTATTGAACAATTTTTAAATTGTCTTCTAGGTCAATTTTAATTTGTTCCAGAAGTGTAAAATCAACCTGTTGTGATTTATGGGTGTAGAAATTATGCCCTTTAAACCCTTTAAAACCTATTTTTTGAAGAATCGGGTTATGGGTAAATTCTCTAACTTGAGGTCTTAATTCACCAACTGCTCTAAATGGTGCAATTGGTTGTCTTGTTTCAGAATCAATTAAATTTTCTGTTCTATAAACCATTTGAGAATTTTTAATTAAGGTTCTTCCGACACTCACTTTATCAATTGTACCTGTCATTTCGCTTCCGATTGGAATTAAAAGCGTGTGGTCTTCAGATACAAAATTTACAAGCGCACGAGTTAAAAGTTCAGTTCCTTCTTTTGTTGTTCTTGTGTAGAGGCAATCCATAACGCCTAGCGGAATTGTTGTGCCTGCAGGAATTATTGCATAGCGGCCGTCAAAAATAACATTTTTAATTATATAGCCGTCTGCTTTTTTCGGGCCTTCTTGTTTTGGAAGTTTTTCACTGGGTTGAACAGCTGCTCTTTGAAGCATACCATACAACCAAACGGCAAGTTCACCTCTTGTTGCATCTTGGTTTGGAAGAATATAATCTTCATACCCAGGCAATAAAACAATTAAGCCTAATTCTTGAGCTTTACCCGTTGTTAAAGTTGCCCAATAAGGAACATCATTTGCATCTTTATAAACAGATAACTGTTGAAGCGCTTGTTCTTCGGTTATTTCTTTAATTGAAAGCGCTTTCATAATAACCATAATAATTTCTAACCTTGTAATATGGTTTGAAGGATAGAACATACCATCGGGAGTTCCATGGATTAAACCGTAATAAGAACCAAGCATAACATCATAATATGCCCAATGGTTTTCATCGATATCTTTATATGTTGTATAAGTTATTTCGCTTAAATCACGAAGGCCGAGAGCTTTTGTTACAATAGTTGCAAATTCTGCCCTCGTAACTTTTTGATCAGGTCTATACAGGCCATCGGGGTAGCCCGCCAAAACGTTTTTATCTTTAAAATACATAATGGCATCATATGACCAATAATCAGGCCCGACATCAGGAAATTCTTCGACAGCCATTGCTTGAATTGTTGATATTGCAAAGAAGATGGCAACAATTGAAAATAGTTTTATAAGAATCTTTTTCATCTTTTAACAGTTCTCCCTTAATAATAAGATTGATTTTATATTATTAAACCTTATTTGGCAAGTTTTATAAAGGTTTCTAATACAGTAATATGGTTTTTAAACCCTGTGAAAAAAAATTTTTGTCAAAAATAAGTTTTATTTTTGCAAAAGATATTTTTCCAAAGATTCTTCCCAACTTGGCAAAATGTTACCGTTATCTAAAACACTAAATTTTGGGCGCTTTGCAGGCCTTGGAAAATCGGATTTTAGAATTGGCTGCACAAAAACACTTCTTCTTTTTATATCAAAAATTTTCTTTGTAAATTCAGACCAATTTGTTCGGCCTGATGAACAAATATGGTATGTTCCGTATTCTTTGCCGCCCGATAAAATGTTTATTATTTCTTTTGATAAATCTCTTGTCCAAGTGGGGCATAGAATTTGATCGTCTACAACTGAGATGGAACTATTAAACATTGAATATGTAAGCATAGCATCAACATAATTGCTTCCGCCTTTGCCATAAAGTGAACTTGTTCTTATAATGTAGTGCTTTTTGGTAATTTTTCTTATTTCTTCTTCGCCCATTAATTTTGATTTGCCGTAAACATTAATCGGGTTTGTTGCATCTGTTGTTTTATATGGGGTTAATTTTTCACCGTCAAAAACACTTGCGGAACTTATATAAATAATTGGAACATCCAATTTTTTGGCAATTTTTGCCATATTTTTTGTTCCTATGTGATTAATTCTAAAAGCTTCTTCTTGATTAACTTCCGCCTGATCAACATTTGTAAAAGCGGCTAAGTGGATAATGAAATCAAGTGAAACTTTATTCATAATTTCATTAACCATTTTAGAATTTGTAATATCAAAAATTTTGCTGTTGGTTGCCCAGTATTGAGCACCAATTGAATCAAGCATCGGACATAATTCCTGACCTAAAAGCCCCGATGCGCCCGTAACTAAAATTTTCATTCGGTTTCTTTCGTTATTTTGAAATAAGGTATAACAAACTTACCTTACCATACAGTTTTTATATCAAACAATTGTGGTAAAATCAATAATTATGAAAAAAATAGTATATATAATTGTAATAATTTTCATTTTTGCTTTATTTTTAACAAGCTGCATAAAAAAAGATAAAGGCTATGAAGAAGAAATTTTTAAAACGGATTTAAGGCCTTTAAACATTAATAAATATGAGTTTGAACCAAACTATACAAAAACAATAAATGGTGTTGATTATTTGGTATCAACCGCTAATATTGGCAAATTTGGCGGTGATTTTACCATTTCAACAATAGGTGAAGGCCCAAAAACCTTTAACCCTTTTAATTCTAACGATGCAACATCCACCCTTTTATCAGGCATTATGTATGACGGCCTTTTTTATACAAACCCGTATACGGGGGAAGTTGTTCCAAGGCTTGCAAAATCAATTGAAATTTTACCCGATAAAAAAACATATATTGTTGAATTAAGAAAGGGTTTAAAATGGTCGGATGGCAAGGAAATTACGGCAGATGATGTTTATTTTACGTTTAATACAATAATTTTTGGTGGCTTTGGAGATACAAGCGCAAGAGATTCAATGATGGTAA
>DVKW01000200.1 GCA_018715855.1 Candidatus Galligastranaerophilus intestinigallinarum | reverse complement strand
CGGGCGATATTATTGCCGATATGAATGAAGATGAAAAAACAATTTTGATTGCAAAAGGCGGGCGTGGCGGCAGAGGAAATGCAAAATTTGCAACTTCAACTTCTCGTGCACCGCAATTTTCTGAACCCGGTGAAGCATCTGTTGAAAGAGAATTGGAGCTTGAATTAAAGCTAATAGCTGATATTGGCTTATTGGGTATGCCAAATGCGGGCAAATCAAGCTTTATTTCAAGAATATCTTCTGCTAAACCAAAAATAGCAGATTACCCCTTTACAACTCTTGTTCCTCACTTAGGGGTTGTGAAAAACCCTGATGGGAACAATTTTGTTGTGGCAGACATCCCCGGGCTAATTGAAGGTGCGCATTTAGGGGTTGGTTTGGGGTATGAATTTTTAAGACATGTTGAAAGGTGCAAATTCTTTATTCATATTGTTGATATGACAGAAGAAAACCCTGTTGAAAATTATAAAAAAATAAACAATGAACTTTTAAATTATTCAAAAGAATTATCTTCAAGGTTTCAAATTGTTATGCTGAATAAAGCAGATGCAATGATGGAAGATGATATTCAAAAATTAAAAGAAGAATTTTTAAAATTAAATGAAAATACTTTTGTTGTTTCTGCAGTCACAGGCTTTGGCGTTAAGGAATTATTAAACTATGTTTACAAAAAATTTGATGAAATTCCAACTCCTTCAATAGAGCTGAATATTACTGAAGATACAGGTTTTGCAGATAATGACGACAGCCGATATGAGGCAGTCAAACTTAACAAAAACACATATTCTGTGGATGGTGGTAAAATAAGAAGATTAGTGAGTGTTACAGACATAAAAAATATAAGGCAGGTAAGAAGACTTACAAATATTCTTGATTCAATGGGTGTTTTCAATGAATTAAGAAGTTTGGGCCTTGTTGAAGGGGATACAATCTACGTTGCAAATTTGGAGATGACATATACGGGCGAATACGATTAAAATTTTCCTACATATGGTTGATTTTTACCCGCTATGGTGAAAATTAGAAAAAATTATAAGATACTTATATTATATAGATTGTATTTCGGTAAAAAAGTATCTGAATTGTTTAAGAAAGCTACAGACAATGCAATTTGATGGAAATGAATTAGAAAAAGATGATAACAACAAACCCTTAGAAGATGACGACAACGGCGCCATCAGCTGGGAAGATTTGTTAAATATGGATGAAGAAGACGATTTATCAAGCTTAATCGTCAATTCTGACAATGACAAAAAAAGCGATAGTGAAGAAAAAAGCAACATCTCCGATTTTGACATTTCAACTTTGTCAAACGAAGAAGTTTTATCGGAAAATAAAGAAAAATTTAATCTTAATGAAGCTGCCGCAAATTATGTAAACAGTTTAGATAAAAGCGATGCAAGCGTTAGTGAAAACTTGGCAGAAAATGAAAATATTGAAACTGTTTCTGAAGAAAAAAACGATTCTGAAGAAGACATTTTAAATGTGTTAGCGGAAAATGATTCTCTTGCAAGTGATACAGAGCCGATTTCTTTGGATGAAGATTTATCCGATGTTGTGGATGATGAACTTTTAAGTTTATTAGATGTTAAAAACGATTCTCCTTCATCTTATACGGAAAGCAATTTAGATGATATTTTAGATTTTGGAAATAAAGAAGAAAAACAGGAAGAAGTTCAAGATGAACCCAAAGAGCCTGTTTCCAACCTTTTGGATGATATTAAAAATGAGGTTGAAATAGAGCCTGTTGTAAGGGAAACAGAAGAAGAACCGGAAGAAAACAAGGCAGAAATCATTCAAGATGTTGAAGAAGTTGAGCCGCCTTTAATACAAAAACCCAAAAGCAATAAAAAACTTATTTTAGCGGTTTCTTTGGGTCTTGTAGGGCTTTTTGCAGTTATTGTCATATTGCTTTATTTCTTATTCCCTAATTTAGCA
Organism: Candidatus Galligastranaerophilus intestinigallinarum; assembly: GCA_018715855.1. Lineage (GTDB taxonomy): Bacteria > Cyanobacteriota > Vampirovibrionia > Gastranaerophilales > Gastranaerophilaceae > Galligastranaerophilus_A > Galligastranaerophilus_A intestinigallinarum. Next base: position 833 of record DVKW01000200.1, on the reverse strand, counting down.
GGAAATTCAAACAGCGATGACCTTATGACACAAGATAATACAAACTATTCCATGCCCCAAGAAACCACAGGCGATGCAATTGAAATGCAAAAACAAACGCAAGAGCTTATGGATAAACTTGAAAACAAGGCAGACAACAAAAAAGAAAATAAAGAAAAGAAAGTTGTTGTTGCAATTCAAGCAAGCGGCAGGGCAAACCCATTTGTGCCTTCATCTTTATTTAATGAAGACGGCTCTTTGGCTATGGGCGCAGATTTATCTTTGCCGCCGGATGTTGATGTTAATTCACCGGAAGCGGTTGCTGCAAGAAAACTCTTTTCAATAAGCGTTTCAGGCATCATGTTTGACCCATCTTCGCCTTCTGCGATTTTAAAATTTGACGGAAATGATTATTTTGTTCAAAAAGGCGATAAAATTGATACCTACACGGTAAAACAAATTACAAAAGATTATGTACAAATTGCAAATGGTGCAAACGTATATAAAGCCTATGTGGGTGAAGCTTTTTCAATAGGTGAAATTCCACAATCAAGGCAAATGAAATATACAGGTAAAACAAGACAATATATATCGGCAGATGATATTGAAATAAGTACAAAATAAATTACAATCAGGAGTTGAATAAAAAATGTTTACAGCGAGTAAGAAAGGTTTAATACATTTGGCATTATCATTGGCAATAGTTGTTGCCATTGGCCAGTGTGCTTGGGCTTCATTCAATGAAAACCCGAATAAGCTTGCATTGAATACAAAAGGTGCCACCATAGAAGATGTCAACACAAATTTGTATGAAGACGATAAAACACAGGAAAAATATATTATAGATGTAAATA
>DVKW01000199.1 GCA_018715855.1 Candidatus Galligastranaerophilus intestinigallinarum | reverse complement strand
CCCAAAATTAAAGAATTTGTTTCACATTTTAACAAATAACGGTGTAAAAGTTGTCCTTGCAACGGGAAGAATGTTTATGGGGGCAGACCCTGTTAGGCAAGAACTTGAACTTAAAACTCCCGTTGTTTGCTATCAAGGGGCAATGATTAGAGAAGGAGATAAAATTCTTCATCAGGCATCCGTTAAAAATGAAATTGCAAAAGAAGTTATAGAAACATCAAGAAAAAAAGGGTTTCACCTTAATTTATACAATGATGACGTTTTAATTGTTGAAGATGACAACAAAAAATTTATGGAAGATTACACAAAAGGCCGCCACACAACATATAAAGTGGTAAATTCTTTTGATGAAGTTAAATTAAATGTTGTTTCAAAGCTTTTAGCCATTGTTTATGATGAAGATGAACTTTTAAAACTTCAAGAAGAAATGAAGGAACAATTTAAGGGTAGATTAACAATTGTAAGAAGCCATAAATATTACCTTGAATTTACAGACCCGAAAGCAACAAAAGGGGAAGCCTTAAAATTTCTTTCAAATTATTGGGGAATTAAAAAAGAAGAAATTATGGCATCAGGCGATCAGGATAATGACTTCGATATGCTTCAAAATGCGGGAATAAAAATTGCAATGGGAAATGCAAGCCCCAAATTAAAAGAAATTGCAGATTTTATCTGCCCAACAATTAATGAAGACGGGTTAAGTTTTGCAATAGAAAAATATATAACAGGTGAAATAAAATGCGTATAGGCCAAGGCTATGACATTCATAAAACGGCAGATTTTCGCCCCCTTATATTAGGCGGGGTTAAAATTCCTTATGATAAAGGTTTATTGGGGCATTCTGATGCGGATGTTTTAGTTCATGCAATTATAGATTCAATTTTTGGCGCTATTGCAGAAGGCGACATTGGGGAACATTTCCCTGATACCGATTCAAAATATAAAAATGCAAACAGTATTGAGCTTTTAGTTGAAACAAATAAAATTTTAAATGAAAAAGGGTATAAAATAATAAACCTTGATACAACAATAATTTGCGAAAAGCCAAAGTTATTACCTTATAAAGAACAAATGAAAGAAAATATAGCCGCTGCTCTTAATATTTCAAAAAATTTAATTTCAATAAAAGCAAAAACAAAAGAAAAGCTTGATGCAACAGGCGAAGGTAATGCAATAGAAGCATTTTCTATTGTTTTAGTTGAAAAAAACAATTAATAATTTCTATTATAAAAAAAGGGGTTGAAGACCCCTTTTTGCTATGCTAAACTATTATTGGATGGTGTGGAACCGCCCCGACTCGGGCGCCATTCTGCACCGTCTGCTTTCTTTAATAATTAATCTTTGATAAACAAATGTTTGCCATTATCTAATGTTACCCAATGCCCTTTATCCTTTTTTGGATTTCCTATATTAAATTTATCTGTCCAGTGGTTTTCTTTTGCGCCATAAAAAGGGTATTTTTCAGGGTTTCCAAGCCTATTTGAAGCAAAGCCTTCAAGAAAGTTTTTGTGTTTTTCTTCCGTCCATTTATCTTCATCATTTTCAAAATAATTAAGTGCAGAAATTGTCGCCCCCTTACTTGATACATTTTGAAACCCGGATTGAAAATTTTTATTATCTAAAATTTTTGAGGGGTTGAAATTCACTTTTTGTTCTGCTATAATATTATTGGAAGCAGACGGCACCGCTCCGCCCCGACTCGGGCGTGCTTCAGGACCGTCTGCTTTCTTTGTTAGGTAGTATTTTTTTTCGCCGTTATCAGCTTCTGCAACCAAATACTGTTTTTGGTTGTTTTCTAAAGTATGAAATTTAACGGTTTTATCTTTTCTTGTATGCGAGGATAATTCTTCCCCGATATATTTTGCTTCCCTAACTTCTTTAATTAAGCTGTCATAATCTCTTGCAAACTAAGTTTATTTAAGAACTTAAATTGTTGCTGCAAAAGAATTTTTAACCTTTATATTATTTTTACTTGTAAATAAATTATGATTGTAGTACTATTCAAAAGTTATGGCACTTACATTTCAGGAATTAATTTTAAATTTATCAAAATATTGGTCAGATTACGGCTGCATTATTCAACAGCCATATGACATTGAAAAGGGCGCAAGCACAATGAACCCTGCTACTTTTTTAAGAGCTTTGGGGCCTGAACCATATTCAACAGCTATGGTTGAACCTTGCCGCCGCCCGACAGACGCAAGATATGGCGAAAACCCAAACCGTTTGGGGCATTATTTTCAATATCAGGTAATTTTAAAACCATCCCCCGATGATGCTCAAACAATTTATCTAAAATCATTAGAGGCAATGGGAATTGACCTTAATAAACACGATGTAAGATTTGTTGAAGATAACTGGGAATCACCAACCTTAGGCGCAGCAGGCGTTGGCTGGGAAGTTTGGCTTGATGGCATGGAAATAACACAGTTTACATATTTCCAACAAGTTGGCGGTTTAGAAGTTAAACCGGTTGCGCTTGAAATTACCTATGGTTTAGAGAGAATTGCAATGTATCTTCAAAACGTAGATTCCGTTTTTGATGTTATGTGGAATAAAAAACTCAAATACGGCGATATCTATTTGCAAAATGAAATTGAACAATCTAAATATAATTTTGAATACTCATCAGCTGAAAGGCTTTTTAAACTCTTTGATTTAGCCGAAGCTGAAAGTTATTCTTGTATTGAAGCAGATATAGTCCTTCCTGCTTATGATTGGGTTTTAAAGTGTTCACATACTTTCAATTTGCTTGATGCAAGAGGCGTTATAAGCAAAGATGAAAGAATTAATTACATAAACAGAGTAAGAAAAATGGCATCTGAAGTTGCCAAACTTTATGTTAAACAAAGAGAGAAACTCGGCTATCCGCTTTTAAAGCAATAGCCTTAAAAAAACCGAAGGATTAACAAAAGCTAATGGAAGAAAAAAACGTTCAGGGGATAAACTCCCTTTCTGAGGACCTGAAAGTCAACCCTCAAGAGATGAACACCCTTATGAAACTGGGCAAAAATATGTTCACTCTAAAAAACCCTGATGAAATGTTAAAATCTGCAAATTCTGCAGGGCTTAAAAAAACATTAGGGGCGCTTGATTTAATTATTTTAGGCGTTGGCGCAATTATAGGTTCAGGCATTTTTACAGTTGTGGGCATTGCAGCAGCAGGCGGCCCCGAATCTGTCGGTGCAGGGCCTGCGCTTGTTGTTTCAATGGTTTTGGCATCTTTAGCTTGTGTGTTTTCTGCAATGTGTTATTCTGAATTTGCCTCTATGATTCCTGTTGCAGGAAGTGCTTATTTATACACCTATGCTACAATGGGCGAATTTTTAGCTTGGATTGTAGGCTGGGTTTTAATGCTTGAATATTTGGTTGGCTACATTGCAGTAGCATCAGCTTGGACAGGATATTTAATACAATTCTTACAAGGCTTTTCAAAATATTTGCCAAGCTTCATTGTAAACCCCCCTGTTTGGCTTATCCATGATTATAAAACAGCGGCAAGCATTCTTGTTGATAAAGGGCTTGACCCTGCAGTTAATATTCCCCACGTTTTGGGAGTTCCCGTTTCTCTTAATTTCCCCGGGATTTTAATGACACTTATTATTATGGGAATTTTAATTAAGGGAATAAAAGAATCTGCTAAAATGGCAGGGTTTATGGTTATTATTAAATTAGCCGTTATTGTTTTATTTTTGGTAACAGGCGCTTTTTATGTAAAACCTGAAAACTGGACACCTTTTGCGCCAAACGGCTTTAGCGGCATTTTTATGGGTGCTTTTATAATTTTCTTTGCATACATTGGGTTTGACGCCCTGGCAACAGCAGCCGAAGAAACCAAAAACCCCCAAAAGAACCTTCCTATCGGTATAATTGGTTCTCTTGGAATTACAACCATAATTTATGTTTTGGTTGCCCTTGTTTTATGCGGCATTATGCCGATTGATAAAATTGACCTTCAAGCACCGATAGCTCACGCTATAAGTTCCGTTGGGCAAGGTTGGGTTGCAGGGTTTATCTCGCTTGGCGCTCTAACAGGGTTAACATCTGTTTTAATGGTGTTAATGCTTGCTGCTACAAGAATTTTATACGCTATGAGCAGAGATAAATTTTTACCAAAAAGCTTGCAAGCGGTTCACCCCAAATTTAAAACTCCGCATTTAATAACAGTTTTAGCAGCTCTAATTTGCATTGTTGGTTCAACATTTTTAAATATTTCAACAGCAGCCGAACTTTGCAACTTTGGAACATTTACATCATTTATTATTGTTTGCGTTGCAGTTTTAATTTTAAGAAAAACAGACCCCAAAAGGCCTCGCCCGTATAAAGTTCCCTTTTCGCCTTGGTTTCCTTTAATGGGCATTATTTGCTGCACGGGGCTTATGTTATATTCAATGAAATTTTTAACAACCTCAAGGTTTTTATTTCCTTTGTGGATAATTTTAGGAATAGTTTTCTATTTCGGTTACAGCTATAGGAATTTAAGGAAAGACGGAGAACAGTAAAGTGGCATTTAATTTAGAAACCTTTAAAACAAACCTTTTGAATAAAAAATCTCCGGATGAAATTTTACAAACAGCAAAAGATGCAAACCTTAAAAAAACCTTAAACGCTTTTGACCTTATAATGCTTGGTATTGGCGCCGTTATTGGAACGGGCATATTTACAATCATAGGTGTTGCAGCTGCAGGCGGCCCTGAATCATTGGGGGCAGGCCCTGCTTTAGTTGTATCAATGGTAATTGCAATGCTTGCCTGCCTTTTTTCAGCACTTTGCTATTCTGAATTTGCTTCTATGATTCCTGTTGCAGGCAGCTCTTATACATATACTTATGCAACTATGGGCGAATTTATGGCTTGGATGATAGGCTGGGTTTTAATGCTTGAATATGCAATCGGGAATATAACCGTTGCATCTGCTTGGAGCGGCTATTTCTTTGAATTTTTAAGAGGCTTTTCCCACATTTTGCCCTCTTGGCTTGTAAACCCGCCAATATATCTTATAAATGATTACAGAACGGCAGTTTCAATTTATACGGATATGGGGCTTGACCCCGGTGTTGAAATACCAAGGCTGTTTGGTTTCATTCCTTTAGCAATTAATATTCCTGCAATTTTGCTTGTTATTATAATTACAATGCTTTTGGTAAGGGGCATTAAAGAATCTACAAGAACAGCGACTGTTATGGTGTTTATTAAACTTGCAGTTATTTTTATGTTCATTATTGCGGGCGCTTTTTATGTAAAACCCGAAAACTGGACACCTTTTGCACCGAATGGCTTCCATGGAATAATTTCAGGCGCATTTATAATTTTCTTTGCATATATTGGTTTTGATGCTATTTCAACTGCGGCAGAAGAAACCAAAAACCCGCAAAGGAATTTACCCATAGGCTTAATTGGCACGCTCATTATATGCACAATTGTTTATGTTTTAACGGCGCTTGTTTTATGCGGTATGGTTCCTATTGATAAAATTAATGTTTTAGCGCCAATTTCAGCCGCTATGAGCGAAACGGGAAACAACTGGATTGCAGGCTTTATTTCTGTTGGGGCGCTTGCAGGTTTAACTTCGGTTTTACTTGTTTATCAATTAGGCACAACAAGAATTTTATATGCAATGAGCAGAGATGGTTTTTTACCTAAAATTTTACAGGATATTCATAAAAAATATCAAACACCGCACATTATAACTTGGGTTTCAGGGTTAATTGTTGTTATTGGTGCATTGTTTATGGATTTAAACGTTTCAGCCGAACTTTGCGACTTTGGAACATTTGCATCTTTCACTGTTGTTTGCATTGCAGTTTTAATTTTAAGAAAAACAGACCCAGAAAGAAAAAGACCCTTCAAAGTTCCTTTTGTTCCCCTGTTTCCGATTTTAGGAATACTTTTTTGCGGCGGTTTAATGATTTATTCATTGTTCACGCTTGGAACAAGCGCCATTTTGTTTCCGTTGTGGGTTTTAATCGGCATTATAATTTATTTTGGCTATTGCTATAAAAATATAAGAAAAATAGAAAAAGAAAATAATTAATATTATAAAATTTTAATTTGCCCCTTTTGATTATATTCAAAAGGGCAATTTTATATTCCCTTCTTTAAAACAAAATATTTAAAAAGGAGGAAATTATGACAGAAAAATTAAGTTTATACAAGTGTGAAGCTTGCGGCAACATTGTTGAAGTTGTAATAGAAGGAGAAGGCACTTTAGTTTGCTGCGGCAAAGATATGAAGCTTCTAAAAGCCGGTGAACAAGATGGCGCAGGGGAAAAACACATTCCAGTTATTGAACACTTAGGTTCAAGCCACGTTATAAAAGTGGGTTCTGTGCCGCATCCTATGGAAAAAGAACACTACATTCAATTTATAGAAGCAATTTCAAAAGATAAAAGATATATTAAAAGAAAATATCTAAACCCCAATGAAGAACCCGAGATGGTTATTAAATGTCTGGCGGATGATGACTTTATAGCAGAAGAATATTGCAATATCCACGGACTTTTTGAATGTAAGGGGGAATAAAAATGGATGAAAAACTTCTTGAACACTTAAACAAGCAAATTAATAAAGAAATGTATTCAGCTTACCTTTATTTTGCAATGAGCAACTATTTTATAAACATAAATATGGAAGGCTTTGCAAAAGTTGTAAAAGAACAGGCAAAAGAAGAATTAAACCACGCTAAAAAAATATATAACTATATTATTGCAAGAAACGAACAAGTGGTGTTATACCCCATTGAAGCACCGGATACAAATTGGATTAATTCAATTGATACAATAAAAAATGCATTATCCCATGAGGAATTTATAACAAGCCAATTCAATGAACTTTTTGAAATGGCAAGAAACCTGAAAGATTATGCAACAGAGGTTTTTCTTCAATGGTTTATAGAAGAACAGGTTGAAGAAGAAGATAAATTCAGAACTTTATTAGAAAAAATGGAAAATGTTGATAATTGTGATTGTGAAATAATGCATATAGACAGAAACTTAAAAATAGACGAAGAATATGTCGAATAAATTTAAAATACCGCTGAATTCAGCGGTATTTTTTTGTTTTAATTAAACAAAAAATCTGATATAATAATTAAAAGCTTTGAAGGAGGTGTTGATTATGTTCATTTTTGTAACAGGTTCCGATACAGATGTAGGTAAAAGCTATGTTTGCAGAGGCATTTGCAAGGAAATGGCAAACCACAATGAAACCGTCGGATATTTAAAACCTTTTCAATCAGGCGTTGTTGAAGGAATTTTAAACGATGCCGATTCCGTGCAATTGGGGGGAGAAAACATTATAACCAAAAGTTCTTACATCACAAGAACACCATCCACTCCTTTAATTTCAGCCGAAATAGACAATATTGAATTTGACTTAAATAAAATTGTATCAGATTACGAATTAATGAAAAAACAGTGCCAAAACGTTATTGTTGAAGGCTCGGGCGGCATATATGTTCCCGTTAAAAAAGGTGTTTTAATGATAGATGTTATTAAAAAATTAAAACTCCCGACAATTGTTGTTGCAAGGCCCGATTTAGGCACAATTAACCACACTTTAATGACAATAGACTGCCTTATAAATAATGACATTAAAGTTTTAGGTGTTGTAATTTCAAAATATCCTGAAAAAACAACAGACCCCGTTATTACAAGGGTTAAAGAAATGATTGAAATGTTTTCAGGCGATGTTAAAGTTTTAGGAGTTATAAAACAAAATCAGAAAGATTTTTCAACTCTTACATCAAAAATTATGGAAAATTTAGCCTTGAGTTGTTTTTAGAGGCTGAGAAATATTATTCTGTGCTCCTGCTAAATTATTTGCAGGAGCGCTTTTTTGCCTTTTGCCGATAACACCGTATGTATTTAAAAGATTTAACACAAGTGCGCCGATAATACCAATGGCAACGCCTGCACCAATCATGGCATTTTTTCTTAAATCTTTTGCGCTTTTTGAAACTAACTCTTGAACTTTAAAATCTTGTGAAGCAGTTTCTATGAAATTTTCCCTTAATTCATTAAATTTTTTATTCACACCTTCAGATTCTTTTAATATACTTTTAAATTTTTCTTTAATGGCTTCCGTAATTTCATCTTTAGTTGCGTTTTTAAAAGCAAAATCATCAGCACCGTTAAAAAATTCGCCAAGCGCTTTTTGAACGCTTTCTTTGCCTAAATCCGCATCAGGAATTGATTTTATAACAGAATACAATTTATCTGCACTGTTTGCCTTAACGCCAAGTGCAACATCATCTTTCACAAGTTTTGCGCCTTCTTTTATTGCGCCTGTTACATCATCGCCCAAATTTCTTATATAATCCGGTAATTCTTCCCTCAAGCCCATTTTTAAAAACATATCGCCATATTGAGCATTTAGTGCAGCTTGAGTTGGTTTATAAGGTGTAAATGAAGCGATTTTGCCGCCTATTCCGCCTACAACGCCACCCACAGCGGCAGATAAGCCCACATTTAAGGCAGAATCTTTAACTGCGCCTAAAATGCTGACTCCTTTAGAGTCGGAATTTCCAAATGAAACGGAATTATTAATCATAATTACACCACAATTTTTTTACTACAAGTATTTAATACGGGTGAATATAATAAATTGCCTGTTTTGAAATAAATTGTAACAAAATTTATTTATTTTAAAAATGATTAAGTGTGAAAAATACGATAAATAAAGGGGTTGCGGCGTTTTTTCATTTATGCTATAATAGTAGTATAAAGCCGTAATTAATCTAAAAATTTCATATACTATCCTAAAAAAATGTTACAACAAAAAATAGAAGTTACTGACTGGTAAAAAAATGACAACGGCTAAATCATCTTTGGTTTCATTTTGGCAAGATGGCAAAATGTTATCCTGCAGGGGATGGTTTATTTCTATTTTAGCTTATTGGGTTAATTTGAATTTAATTCTTATTTTTCTTTTGTCAATAGGCTTTTTTGGGCATACAGGCTGCAATTTGGAAAAAACAGAAAAAATTGCCCAAATTGAAGCTGCCGCAAAAATAGACCCTGAAATTATTCTTGAAAACGAAAAAATAAATTGGAAACAGGCAAAAAATGCCAAATATTCAAAATACAAAGTCGCCTTTCCTGAAGATGGAATGATTCATGCAAAAGGGCTTTTTCCCTTGGGAAACAAAAGCGTAAGAGTGAACATTTTAGAAATTAACACTAAACTAAACCCGTATTTAGAAATAAAGCCGCAAACAGCTTCAGATAAAAAGCTTAATTCAAGAATAAAAATCCATAATATTGTTTCAAAAACAAACGCAATTGCAGCAGTTAACGGCGGATATTTTAAACCACAAACGGGTGTTCCTTTGGGTGCGCTTGTAATAGACGGCGAAATTATAACAGGGCCCATTTATAACAGAGCGGCAATTTCGATAAATAATGACGGCAGCTATTCGACAGGCAAAAGCGACATTAAATTTAATTTAAAAAATAAAAAAATAAATATAAAAATAGACAACATAAACCAACCGAGAACCCTTTCAACTCATTCGATTATATACACGGAAAAATGGGGGAATACAGCGCCAAAACCGCCAAAATACGGGGCAAACGCAATTATATCAAACGGAAAAATTACGGGAGTTTATATAGACCCCATTCAAATTCCAAATAAAGGCTACATTTTATCTGCACCAATGAAAGTTATTGAAAAAATTAAAAAAGAAAGAAACCTAAAATTAGAAACCATTTACCCTGAATATTTTAAAAACAGTAAGCATATAATATCAGGCGGCCCATTTTTAATTAAAAACGGAGAAATTTATGTTGATGCAAAAGAAGAAAAACTGACAAATATTGTGGGAAGAAACCCAAGAACATTAATTGGTTATACAAAAGATAGCGAATTAATTTTAGCAATAGTTGACGGAAGAGAAAATAAATCTGTCGGAATGAGTTTATATGAAGCTGCAAAATTTATGCAAAAATTAGGCTGCATTAATGCGATAAACTTAGATGGCGGCTCTTCAAGCGTAATGTATTTAAAGGGTGAAATAACAAACAAACCTGCAGTATCTGGCGGAATTCCTTTGTCAGGAATAGTTTCGGTTAATTTAAACAGCCCGATAGCAAGTGTTGATAAGAATTTATCTGAAATGTAAAGAAAAATAAAATATATTTTATATATATGTTATATATACCCTAGGTGTGGAATATTATAAGTGGTTAGTTCTTCTCTTTTCCACTCCTTCCTCCATTATATACGAAATTTCAGGCGGACACCCGAGCTTTTAGGTTTGGCGACCGCCTTCTTTTTTAGTTAAATTCTTTATAGCTTTTTATTATGTCATTTATCATGGAGCCATAAGTTTTTTTGCCCAAAAATTCAGCATTTGCAGATGCAACAACAGATTTTGAATATTCGTTAAAAGCTTTTATTCTATCTTCTTCCGATTCAAATTCATTTCTGAATTTTACAAGTTCATCCTTATCAAAAAATTTACCGCCGCAATTGTAGCATTCATCAATTTGAACGCCGCCTAAATGGCTTGAATAATTTTTAACCATTAAATGGCCGCAAACAGGACAAATTCTTTTAGCAGTTTCATCCACTTTTTCAAATTGTTTATTTTTAACGGCTTCTAAAATTGGGGTTATATCTTCTTGTTTTTCATCAATTTTATTTGTTTCTCTGTTATCTAAAAATATTCCGCCGCAACCATCAAGGCAAATATCAACATTAAATTTTTGGTTTTCCAAATAAATTTTTTTCATTGGCTTGTGGCAAGCGGGGCAATTAATTTCATCTAAAGTATCTGACATTGTTTTTTCCTTATTTTTGGCTTACAAAGACAAGAATAGCCTTTTTAATTAATTGTGTCAAATAAAATCGGTTTTTTGATGAATATTATTGTTTATGCTAAAATTTACCTAAAAATATTTGATAAAAAGGTAAAAAAAACAATGAAAACTTCAGCTGAAATAAGAGAAATGTATTTAAGTTTCTTTGAAAAAAAACATAATTCAACAAGGGTTAAAAGTTCATCATTAATTCCCGATAACCCGACAATTTTACTCACAACTGCAGGCATGGTTCAATTTATGCCATATTATTTGGGGCTTGAAAAACCGCCATATAACCCGCCAAGAGCAACAAGCTGCCAAAAATGCGCACGTGCCGGCGGCAAAGATTCAGACATTGAAAATGTGGGCAGAACCCCAAGGCACCACACATTTTTTGAAATGCTCGGCAATTTCAGCTTTGGAGATTACTATAAAAAAGAAGTTATTCCTTGGGCTTGGGAATTTGTTACAAGTAAAGAATATTTAGGGCTTGATAAATCAAGGCTTTGGATAACAATTTACACTGATGACGATGAAGCCTTTGAAATATGGAAATCTGTCGGAGTTCCTGAAGATAGAATTATAAGAAAAGGCAAAAAAGACAACTTCTGGGGCCCACCCGGGGCGTCAGGTTCTTGCGGCCCTTGCAGCGAAATTCATTATGACCTTGGAGAACACCTAAAATGCAGCGATAATTGTTCAATTGCGACTTGTGAATGCAACCGCTGGGTTGAAATTTGGAACCTTGTTTTTACTGAATTATTCCAAGATGAACAAGGAAACCAAAGCCCGTTGGACAAAAAGAACGTTGATACAGGCATGGGGCTGGAAAGAATTTCTATGGTATGTCAAGGGGTTGAATCTACATTTGAAACAGACCTTTTAAAATCTATCATAGATAAAGTTTCTGAAATTTCAGGCAAAAAATATAAAGAAAACGAAAAAACAGATATTTCATTAAGGATAGTAACAGACCATGCAAGGTGCGTTTCTTTTATGATAGCAGATGGCATTTTGCCGACCAACGAAGGCAGAGGATACGTTTTAAGAATGATTTTAAGGCGTGCACTTCGCCACGGGTATTTATTAGGGTTAGAACTTCCTTTTATGGAACCTGTTATAAATAAAGTTATTGATAATTATAAAGATGCATACCCTGAATTAATTGAAAACAAAGAAAAAATCTTAAAAACCGTAAAACTTGAAGAAGAAAGGTTTAAATTAACTTTAGATAGGGGCTATCATAATATAGAAGAAATTATGGCTAAGCTAAAAAAAGAAAACAAAGATACAATTGATGGGGCGGATGCTTTTAAATTGTATGATACATTTGGTTTCCCATTTGAATTAACAAAAGAAATAGCAGAAGAAAACGGCCTTAAAGTAGATGAAATTGGCTATAAAAAAGAAATGGAAAACCAAAAACAAATGGCAAGAGCTTCTATGCAAAAGGTTGTTTTAACGGATGATCTTAACTATACAAATAACCCTGATACAAAATTTACAGGGTATGAATCAAACGAAGAAAATGCAAAAGTTTTAGCTATAGTTAAAGACGGCAATAATGTTGATTTTATTGAAAATGATGAAGCGGATGTTATTTTGGATGTAACGCCTTTCTATGCTGAATCAGGCGGCCAAATCGGCGACTTTGGGCTTATTACATCCGGAAATTCTTATTTTGAAGTAAATAAAACCTTTAAGGCAGGCAAAGTTTTTGTTCATAGAGGTTTTGGTTCAATTAAAAAAGGTGAAACAGTTAAAGCCAAAATTGATGTTCAAAAAAGAGAAGAAATTAAAAAACACCATTCATTAGCTCACCTTCTTCAAGCCGCTTTAATTAAAGTTTTAGGAAATGAAGTTCATCAGGCAGGGTCTTGGGTTGAAGAAAACAAAACAAGGTTCGATTTTTCATTTTCAAGAGCTTTAACAAAAGATGAAATCAAAAAAACTGAAAAATATATAAATGAATGGATTAAAGAAGGCTTATCAGGTAAAACCGAAATTATGGATATTGAAACTGCCAAAAAATCTGGTGCTATGGCACTATTTGGCGAAAAATACGGCGATAAGGTTCGTGTTGTTTCATTTTCAAATGATAAAGAAACAATGTCTAAAGAACTTTGCGGCGGCACCCACGTTTCAAATACATCAAGCTTAAGGCTTGCAAAAATTGTGTCTGAAAGTGCAATTTCTCAAGGCGTTCGAAGAATTGAAGCACTTTGCTCAGACGCTGCGCTTAATTTCTTAAATGAAAAAGCTGATTTATTATTTGAAATTGCACAAAATAACAAAATAAAACCTGAAGACATCGAAGTTAAAATTCAAAAATTAACGGATGAAATTAAAGAACAAAATTCTAAAATAACAGAACTTGAAAATAAAATTACTCAAGCAAAATTTGATTCTTTAATTTCAAAGGCAGAAGATGTTGAAATTAAAGGTCAAAAAGGCAAACTCTTTATTTCTATGGCAGAAGATATGCCATTAGGTGCTATCAGAATAAGCATTGAAATGCTTGCAAAACGCTTAGGCGGCGAAACAATTATTGTTCTTTGCTGCAAAAAAGCTGAAGGCGGCGCTGTTGTAATTTCAAAAGTAACAGACGGTTTTATTAAGGCAGGAATTTCTGCAGGAAACATTGTTTCTAAAATTACAAAACTTATGAACGGCAACGGCGGCGGCAAACCGAATATGGCGCAAGGTTCTGCTAAAGATATAACAAACGCGGTGAATATTTTAGCTGACCTTGAACGTGAAATAAAGGAAAATTAATTGAACCTTAATTTAAAAAATAACGATAAAACGGCAAAAACCCTATCTTGGGCCATTTTTGCCGTTTTTGCCATTTTAACATTTATTTTAATGTTAAATAGAACTCCATTTTTTGATGAAGCCCATGCTTGGATGGTTTCAAAAAGTTTTAATTTAATTGAACTTTTTAAAATAGAAAAATTTGAAGGGCACCTTTTTATTTGGCACTTTTTATTAATGCCTTTTTCAAAGAATGATTTGTTTTACCCATATTCAATGTATATTTTAAATTGGATTTTTTGCATTCTTTCAATGTTTGTTTTTTGGAAATTTGCACCGTTTAAACAAATT
>DVKW01000198.1 GCA_018715855.1 Candidatus Galligastranaerophilus intestinigallinarum | reverse complement strand
TTTTAAAATTTCATATTCAACATTTTCTTTTTCAAAAAAATATTCCATTAAAAGAAAAATAATTTCTGCACCCGAATTTTTTTGTTTAATCATAAGGGGCGAATTTAAAACCTGAAACCTGCCGTTTATTTTTTCTATTTCAAAACCGAAAAGTTTTAGTGTTCTTAAATATTTGGAAACGGTTTTTTTGTCTGCTTTTATGTTGTATTCAAGCAATTTGTTTGAAATTTCTTCAATATTTTTTGGCGAAGAAAACAAAATTTCAATAATTAAAAAAATTTTTACACCCGAATTTATTGAATTTGGCATTTTTCATATACCCCCAAGGTGTCTTTTAAAATTTTTAAAACCTTTTCTTTAATTTTTTCATCATAAATTTTAATGCAATCTTTGCCAAGCATTAAAAGCCTTTGAACAACAAAAAAATCGTCTTCTTCAAAATTTTCAATTTCAACTTCAAAATCATTTTTTATAACCGCATTTTCTGTTGGTAAAAGCGGGTTATTTTCAAAAAAATCCTTTGTAATTGCATATTTAAAGCTTGTTTTAACTTTTTCTTTTTTGTTAATTTTTTGGTCTATGGCTTCAATGTTTTTAATTTTATCCAGCCTTAATGTAATTTTATTTTCCGCAAACTCGCTATATAAGGTTAAATAAAGCTTTTTATTTCTTATTATGATTTTTTCCAAAAGCCCGATAAATTCTTTTCTGCCTTGAATGGGGCTTGAATAAACAATTTTTGCAGGCAATTTTTTTTGAATTAAATCATCCGACATTTCAACAATTTTTTCATTTATATAATTAAAACCTTCAAAATCAAGCAGTTCGCCGCAGCATAAGAATAAATTTTTGTTTGAATAAAAAAAATTTCTGACTTCTAAAATTTCTTTAAAATTAAAAGTTTCCATAACCGCATTTTTTAAAAAAGAAAAAATTTCCGTTTCTTCAAGGTTAAATTTTAAAAATTGGGGTTTTTCTTTTAATTCGTATCTGAAATTTTCCCTTTTGCCTTTTCTTTCAAGCTGAAAACCGCTTTTAATAAGGCTGTTTATATCAAGTTTCAGGGTTTCTTGCGAATAGCTTT
Source organism: Candidatus Galligastranaerophilus intestinigallinarum (assembly GCA_018715855.1). GTDB lineage: Bacteria > Cyanobacteriota > Vampirovibrionia > Gastranaerophilales > Gastranaerophilaceae > Galligastranaerophilus_A > Galligastranaerophilus_A intestinigallinarum. The sequence goes on along the minus strand of DVKW01000198.1, from coordinate 4,194 downwards.
CAAGTTTCAATTTTTCTTTTATGTAATTTAAAAGTTTTGCTTTTGAACAAGCCCCTTCGGATAAAAATTTTAAAATGTATAAAAGCCTTAGTCCGGTTAATAAAAATTTTTCTTTTTTATCTTCCATTTGTTAATTATTTCAAAGAAAAGCACCTTTGTCCATATCACAAAAACAGTATAATTCAATATAAAATGTTAATATTTTTTGTAACAAATATATACAAACGGCTAAAAAAGTGGTATCATGGGTTTATACATTATGGGAGCTTGTTGTCAAATTATGTCTGATAAACTAGTTACAGATGAGCAGTATGAAGAATTATTAAAACAGTATGAATATAACTTTAAAAAAGGCGACTTGGTTAAAGGTGTTGTAGAAGGCTATGACAGCGAAGGCGCCATAATTGACATTGGTGCAAAATCAAATGCAATTTGCCCCGAAAAAGAAGCCAAATTGAACAAAGAAGATGACATCAAAGATGTTTTAAAATTGGGCGAAACGTTTGAATTTTTAATTATAAAAGAAGAAGACGAGGACGGCCGACTCACTCTTTCATATAAAAAAGTGGCTGCTGCCTACAATTGGAAACAACTTGAAGAAATTAAAGCCGAAGATAAAATTATTGAAGGAACGGTTGTTCAAGTGGTTAAAGGCGGCGTTTTGGTTGAGGTTTTGGGCATTAAAGGGTTTGTTCCTTCATCTCATTTAAGGTCTAAAGAAACAGATGCAATCGTAGGCTCTAAGCTTGAATTAAAAATATTATCAATTGATGTTCTTCAAAATAATTTCATTTTATCAAACAGAAAAGTTTATTCCGATAATATTGAAGAAGTTAAAAAAGATGTATTCGGGCAATTGGAAGTTGGCCAAATTGTTAAAGGCGAAGTTGTTCGAATTGCAGACTTTGGCGCATTTATTGATATTGGCGGCGTGGATGGTTTGCTGCCTTTATCTCAAATCAGCTGGCGCTGGGTTGATCACCCCGGTGATGTTCTTAAAATTGGCGAAAAAATTGATGTTGAAATTATCGGCATAGATTTAGACAAACAAAGAGTATCTTTAAGCCTTAAAAATTTAGAACCCGACCCTTGGGTTGAAGCTAAGGGAAAAATCCATGAAGGTGAAATTGTAAAAGGCAAAGTAACAAGAATCAAACACTTTGGCGCATTTGTAGAAGTTTATCCTTGTGTTGAAGCACTGTTGCCGCAGTCTGAAGTTATGCAATATCAAAATGAACACAACACAATTTTAGATGTCGGCGAAGTGATTGATACGGTTATTTTGAAATTTAACCCTGACGATAAAAGAATTTCATTGAGCGTGAACATTAATAATAAGGCAAAATAACAAAAATGAATTGTCCAAACTGCAATGAAGTTTTAATTTCTGTTGAAAGAAACAGAATAGAGGTTGAATATTGCATTAAATGCAAGGGCTTTTTTTTGGATGCCGATGAGTGGTATTTAATTAAGCATGAATTAAAGCTTCCCTTTTTGGTTGATGATTTAATGAATATTAATCCTTCAATAAATAATTTTGGCGAAAAGCCCAAAAAATGCCCAAAATGCGGTGAATTTATGGAAAAAATAAACCTTGGCGGGCTTGTTTTAGACAGGTGCATTAACCGCCATGGGGTTTGGTTTGATGCGGGTGAATTGGCGGAATATTTTAATAAACACAAAACGGATGAAAAAAATGAAACCATTTCGTTTTTGGGTGAAACATTTTATAAATAGTTTATAGGAGTAACAGATGGTAGTTTCAATTGTTTTAGTTATTGTCGGATTGTTAATTTTAGTTGGTTTTGTTTCAACATACAATGGTCTTGTTTCTTTAAAAAACGCAGTTAAAAATTCATGGGCACAAATTGACACTCAATTAAAAAGAAGATACGACTTAATTCCAAATTTAATTGAATGTGTTAAAGGGTATATGGAACATGAAAAAACCGTTTTTGAAAATGTTGTTAATGCAAGAAACCTTGCAATGAAACCGACAGACAGCTTAAAAGAAAAAGCGGAAGCAGAAAACCAATTAACTTCAACCCTAAAGAGCCTTTTTGCGTTAAGCGAAAACTACCCCGACTTAAAAGCAAGTCAAAACTTTTTAGCGCTTCAAGAAGAACTTGCTTCTACTGAAAATAAAATTGCATATGCAAGAGTGGCATATAATGATTCTGTTATGTTTTACCAAAATAAAAAAGAACAATTCCCGTCAAACATTGTAGCAATGATGTTTAATTTCAAAGATATGGAATTTTTTGAAGCTGCAGATAATGAAAAAGAGGCTGTAAAGGTTAAATTTTAATGTGGTTTATAATTGAACAAAACAAAAGAAAAACAGCAATTTTTCTTGTTATTTTAACTCTGTTTTTCTTATTTTTCGGAACGGCTCTCGGGTTTTCTTTTTCCGGCGATATATACAACGGAAACTATTACGGCACGTTAATCGGGCTTTTAATCAGCATTGTTTGTTTTATCGGCATAATAATTTACACAAAATTTAACGCTTCACATTTTTTCTTGAGCCAAGTGGGCGCAACTCCAATTAAAAAAGAAGATTTGCCTATTTTGTATAATGTTGTTGAAGAAATGTCGATTGCAGCATCATTAGGGTTTATTCCGAAAATTTATATTATAAATTCAGAAATTCCAAACGCATTCAGCGTGGGTGTTAATGAAAAAAACGCCGCAGTTGCGGTTACTGTCGGGCTTTTATCTAATTTAAACAGAGATGAGCTTCAAGGTGTTATTGCCCATGAAATTGCCCACATCAAAAACTTAGACACGCTTTATTTAATGTATGCAGGTGTTATTTTTGGTGTTGTTGTTTGTGTTTCGGATACTATTTTAAGAAGCATTTCCCGTTCAAGCTCAAGAAGTTCAAAAGGCAATGCAGGCATTGCAGTGTTAATTGCGCTTGTTTTAGCCATAATTTCACCAATTTTGGTCAGAATGCTTTATTTAACAATTTCAAGAAAAAGGGAATATTTGGCCGATGCTTGCGCTTGCCAATATACAAGATACCCAACAGGTTTGGCATCTGCTTTGAATAAAATTTCAAATTTTTCATATTCAGGGAACAAAAAAGCGGTTTTAAAAAACGAAAAAATTTTTTCAGGGCCTATTGTTTCTTGCATGTATATTCACAACTTTCTGCAAAAAGAAAAACCAAGCTTTTTGGATGAACTTTTTTCTACCCACCCATCCACAAAGAAAAGAATTGAAGTTTTAAAACAAATGGGCGCTGCAGATATTGAAGAATATGCAAAAGTTTATTCAATGGTAGTTTCAGATAAGGCATTAATTAAAAAAGACAACCTTATAAAAATGAATATTGCAACAATTCCAATCATAATACCTGCAGCTGCCGATAATTCCCCCGTTATTTCTAAAGATGCAATACAAACAAAAGAAGAAACACCCGATGAAACTTTTAAAACAGAGAGAATAATCCGCCAAAGAGAAGCAAAAGACGGGCTTAAAAAGGCAATGAACTATACAATTATTCTGTGCGATTGCGGTACAAAATTAAAAATTCCGCCGGAGCTTAAAATTTCAGAAATAACTTGCCCTAATTGTAATAAAGTGCATAAAATTTTAGTTTAATTGTTAGTTTTGCAAACCTTTTGGGCATCATCCCAAATAAAACCGCTCTCAATGCAAGATTTGGCGCTGTTTATTTCTTTAATTAAAGGTAATTTATTTGTAATTTGAAGGAAAAAATAAATTAAAAATAAAAATATAAACCCAAAAATTATTTTCTGATAAAGTTTAATTTTTAAAAATGGCATTGTTAAAATAAAAATTGCCAAAAACAGACCAATAAACAAAAACAAAAACAATTCCATATTAAAATTATTCAAAACAAAAGCATTTACCGTTATTATTGCCGTGTGAAAAAATAAAAATAAAAAAAGAAAACAGCAAAAAATTATAAAAACAGTATTTGTGATTTTATCTTTGTTCATTGTTATATTCTATCATAAGTTAATGTTTATAATTTTAATTTAAAATAACCTTTTAATTGTAGCAAATTTATAGACCTTGAATTTAATATATTGAAGCTAAAAATTAGATATGATATAATAATATTGTACCCTTGCTCTGTTGAGAATGGGCATAAGCATGCAAGACATGTTCCCTAGGTACAAAAGCAGGCAAGTGCACGCAATTGCGTGCACTTTTTACATG
>DVKW01000017.1 GCA_018715855.1 Candidatus Galligastranaerophilus intestinigallinarum | reverse complement strand
ATTGAACCACTTCTTATGGCTGTTTATGAACTGTTGCAGGAAAGCGGAATTTTTGTCTTTGCAACGCAACACCCTTGTTTTGTCACGTTGACTGAAAAATATATGACACCGCACAGTTACTATGATAATAGTTTAACAGGACATTTTGGATAGTGTATTTTAACGGGACATTTTACTTGAACGATGTAATTTAACGACCGGTTTAATTTGTACGGATACTTTGATTATTTTGGACAGCCCGCTCTGTGAGGGCGTTTTTTGGTCGGAAAAATTAAGTTTACCAAAAAAATCAAACTGGAAAACTGGACTTTTTCTGGACTGTGCGGATAGATTGAGATTTGTATATTATCAGTGAGATACGCACCAAATTTGAACTATATGGATAATTTGATTATTTCGGAATAGTCCAGTTGTGCAAACTTTTAAAAATTTTAAAACAAAATCGGAAGTTTTTTCTTAAGGTTGGAATATTATAAAATTTTCTTTAAATAAATCATATCTACCAACTGCTTTTCATTTTCAAAAATTGGGTGCGGGTAGTTATCAATAAAAAAGTTTTTTAGTCTGTGAGTTTCTTGAAAACCTTGTTTTTTATAGAATTTCAAGGTATTGTTATTTTCTCCGGTTCCAAGGATTAAATATTTAAAATTTGTTTTATATTTATTACAGACAAAATTAATCAATGCCGAGGCATAGCCTTTATTTTGATACTGCGTATAAGTTGCAAGATTTTTTATTTCAACGGTTTCCTTATCAATCTCCATAACAGCACAGATTGATGTCAAGATATCATTATCGTACAAAGCAAAAAGTTTTGACGGTTCCAGATATTTGTTAATCATTGCTTTATCTTCATCGCCGATTAATAGAATATCCATATAATCCTTTTTATTCGTAGTTATTTCTTTAATTTGCATAAGTTAAATATATCATAATTGATACAAAACCGAAACAAAGGTCGGAAATAGGGGGATAATGCTTTGTTCGCAGAGTTAATGCGTATGTACCCAATGAAATAGAATATTATAAGAAATCCGTATTAAAAACAGGGTTTTATTAAGAATGTATTAATGAAAACTTTGCTCAACTGTTTAACATTTTAAATTTATGTTGCTCAAAATAATCAAACTATCTGTAAAATATAATCAAACCATGTGTTCTTTTATAAAAGACTTATTTCAAGCTCATAGCTTGAAATGTCCTGCCTAAAGCAACCATTTTAAGGCTCATTGATTGAGCCTTTTTTCATGCCTGAATTTAAGACCCATTAATTAAACTTTTTAATAAGCAGGATTTGAACCCAATGTTAAAGACTTATTTCAAGCTCATTAATGGAAATGTCCTTTTCCAAAGCAACCATTTAAAAAGCTCTTAGAAAATCTTAAGAGCCTTTTTAAATGCCTAAATTAAACTATATTGTAGCCGCTTCCCTTTTAAAACCTCATTTCTTCGCCATCTTTTGGGATGAAGAAATTTTTTAGGTTATTTTTATTTTTAAATTCAATATAATCTTTTCTTGTAAGGGTTAAGTGGCTCACTGTATCCATATGGCTTATAATTATTGAAGCGTTGGGTGCGTTTTTCATTGTTTCATTCACATCTTCTATATTCATAATAAGCCTTTCGCCGCCTAAAACCATTGCAGCGCAAGCGTTTAAAAGAATAACATCGGGGTTAAATTTTTCAATCGTTGTTTTTATTTCATTGCACCAAATGCTATCTCCTGCAATATACAGGGTTTTTTCGTTGTTTGATTTAAAAATAACACCCATAGCGTCATATTCCATTCCCATTTTTTCGCAAATGGGCTTTATAATTTCTTTTTTGCCGTGTTCTGTTTTTGTTTTAAATAAAGTTATATCTTGAAATTTTGTTCCTTCATAAGCTAAAATTTCAACATTTAAAAAGCCTTTTTTCAAAATATATTCTTTGTTAAATTCATTTTGAACAAAAATTTTAACATTTTTATCAATGCTTTTTTCTGCAAATTCATCCCAATGGTCCGGGTGAAGGTGGGTGATTATAACGGCATCAACATCCACAATTTTTTCTATTTCAAAGGGAAGTTCCACCCTTGGTTGGCGAACATCTGCATTGTATGCACCAACAAACCCTTCCATATACCCTTTTGGCATAAGCCAAGGGTCAATTAAAAATTTTTTATTTTCATATTCAATAATAACCGTTGCATTTCTTATTTGTGTTATTTTCATATCATTTTTCCTTTCAATTACATTTTAATATACGTTTTCTTTTTGACAAGTATGCACTTTTTTGTATAATACTTACTAAAAAGTAAATCAGGTTTATTTATGGCAAAAAGAAAACAAGAAGAATATCAATGCCCGCTTGAAGTTACAATGGAAATTATCGGGGGAAAATATAAAGGGGTTATAATCGGGCATCTTATGGATAAAACTTTAAGATACAGCGAATTAAAAAAGCTAATTCCCCACTCAACTCCAAAAATGCTTATTCAGCAGTTAAAAGAACTTGAACAAGATGGCATTATTAAAAGAAAAATGTACCCTGTAGTGCCCCCAAAAACGGAATATTCACTCACAAAAAGGGGCGAAGGGCTAATTCCTGCCATTATTGAATTAAACAGATGGGGAATTAATTACCTGAAAGAAGAAAACATTAAATGCGCCTATAAAGGCGAAATTTAAGCCTTTTTGCTATTTTATGGCATATATAAATAAATAATAAAGCCAAAGGAAAAAACCTTTGGCTTTTTAAATTTTTAATGGTGGCAGTGGTGGTGCTCGCCGTGGCAATTGTGGTGTTCATCGTGGTTACAGGAATTTTCGGTTAATTTAAGAGAACCATCTAAATAACTTTGAACAAGTTCTCTTATTTCAATTTCAGGGCAACCGCAAACAACATCCACTCCATTTTGTTCTAAAACGCTTTGCGGCCTCAAGCCCATTCCGCCTGCTAAAACAAGGTTTGCACCGTTATCGGCAAGCCAATTTGTGCACTGACAAGAAACACCGCCATCAGGAATTTTTTCTTCCATATTTTTTATTTCTTTTTTTTCTAAGTCAACATCAACAAAGGCAAAATAATCGCATTTTCCAAAATGTGAACAAAGCTTGCCTTCACTTGCAGGAACAATAATTTTCATATTTTTTCTCCTTTTATAAACAACTTCATCTTACCATAAATTGTTAATTTGTTAATTTTGCCCAAAAGAACTATGGCTAATCGGGCAATTTAAAAAATTTTTGAAAATGAAAAATTATAATTATGAAAAAAATAATTATTCTATCGGCTTTTTTATTTTTGGCACCGCAATGTTTTGCGGATGAAACCATTTACCCAAAATATGAACATCTTTTTGAAGAAGAAAAATGTTCTTGTAATCAAGTTATAATTGATTGCGAGAAAAACATTTTGTGCAAAGGAAACATTTTAGAGGTTGAATTTGA
>DVKW01000197.1 GCA_018715855.1 Candidatus Galligastranaerophilus intestinigallinarum | reverse complement strand
TCCAAAATTCTTCTGTACGATTGAGGCGCATATTTTTCAAGCCAAGCTAATAAAGTTGGCCCCATATTAAAGCTCATATATTGGTAATTATTTATAATGCTTAAAATTTTGTTGTTTGAATCAACAATTCTTGCTACCGTGTTTGGTTCATAGCATTCGGATGAAATTCTTTCGTTCCAATTGTGAAAAGGCCTTGCACTGTCTTGAATTTCAATAACTTCAAGCCAAGGGTTTTCACGTGGCGGCTGATAAAAATGGCCATGGATTGTTAAATATTTTTCTTGCACAAATTACTCCCAACTATAATGATTGCAATCAGATTTATTATTTATTTTCAACGGCTTGTGCCTTTTGAAGTATTTGGATATTTGTTATATCCACCCAAGCATCGCCCAAGGCGTTTGAAAACACAATGCCTGTCATAGAAATTTTATCGCCCGTATTCAGGTCAACAAATTTTTCTGCGTAATCTCTTTTTAAAAACAGTTTTAATTCAGATAATGGAACATCATGGTCTTTAACATCGTCTCTTTGAATCATAAAACCGATATAGGTGTTTGAATCTCTGAATGCTTTTTTGTAATCTAAGCCCAAAGTTGAAAATTTATCAAATTTGCCGTCCATAATAATTTTTTTTGATAAAAATTCTTTAGGGTTTGCAACAAGGGCTAAAGGGGTTACTCTAACCGTTTGAACCGCTTGAGCTGCAGGCTTTTGCACAGGTTGTTTTGTTGCTGCAGGTGCTGCAAATGTTGACACCGTAAGCATTAAAGATACCATGATTAGCAATATATTTTTCTTTAACATAAATAAACTCCATTAAAACTCTTATTTTCTTACATTTTAGCATATTTTTTAAAAAAAGATATAAACAACAAGGTTATAAAAATATTTGCTTGACTAAATATACTACCTATGTAACAATAATCATAAAATTTGTTAAGAATACAATTAAAAGGAGTAAGAAAATGACATTCGTACCGGAGCAAGGAAAAGTCCTCACCAAAGATGAAATCAAAAGTATTATTAAGCAAGAAAACGTTCGTTTTATCCGTTTGCAATTTGTTGATATTAACGGAACGGTTAAAAATATGGCAGTTCCAAGTGAACAAATTGACAAGGTTTTAAACAATGAATGTATGTTGGATGGTTCATCAATTAAAGGTTTTAGAAGCATTGAAACTTCTGATATGTATTTTTACCCTGATTTATCAACATTTTCGCTTCTTCCTTGGCGCCATAATAAAGAAGAAAATTCAAACGTTGCAAGAATTATTTGTGACATTTATAACCCCGATGGCACCCCGTTTGAAGGCTGCCCAAGATGCAATTTAAAAAGAGTTATTAAAGAAGCATCTGATATGGGCTATGTTTTAAATGTTGGCCCTGAAGCAGAATTTTTCTTATTCAATAAAGATGAATTCGGAAACCCAACCTTAGAAACTCATGATGATTCAGGCTATTATGACGTTGCACCAAATGATAAAGGCGAAAATGTTCGTGCAAGAATGGTTGAAACCTTGAAAAAAATGGGCTTTGAAATTGAAGCAAGCCACCACGAAGTTGCAGCAGGCCAACATGAAATAGATTTTAAATATGCAGACGCTCTTACAACTGCAGATAATGTTGTAACTTTTAAATATGCTGTTCGTGCAGTTGCATCTATGAATGATTTATATGCAACTTTTATGCCAAAACCTGTTTTTGGAATTAACGGTTCGGGTATGCACTGCAATATTTCATTGTTTAAAGACGGCAAAAACGCTTTCTTTGATGAAAACGCACCTTATCAACTTTCAAGCTCTGCAATGAATGTTATAGGCTCTGTTTTAGAAAACGTAAGAAGCTTTTCCGCTATTACAAACCCCTTGGTAAATAGCTACAAACGTTTGGTTCCCGGGTATGAAGCACCTGTTTATTTGGCTTGGAGCTTAGCAAACAGAAGCGCATTATTAAGAGTTCCCGCTAAAAGAGGAAACGGCACAAGGGTTGAATTAAGGTCACCGGATCCTTCTTGCAACCCATACCTTGCATTTGCAGTTATTTTAACCGCTGCACTTGAAGGTATTAAAAATAATACTCAACCTCCAAAACAAACAGAAGAAAACATTTATCATATGACATCAGAAGAAAGAAAAGCTAAGGGCATTCTTTCACTTCCCGGTACTTTAGCGGAAGCATTGTATGAATTAAAGAAAAACCCGTTAATTAAAAAAGCGTTGGGCGAACACATTTTTAATGAATTTGTAACCGCTAAAGATAAAGAATGGGATGAATACAGAACACAAGTTACATCTTGGGAAATTGAAAATTATCTGTAATTTAAAAAACAGACCATTTAAAATGGTCTGTTTTTATTTCAAGGCCTCTTTGTTTTATGACAAAGAGGCTTATTTATTGAAAGGATAAATTATTTTTTAGCCTGCGCTTGATACATAGCTCTTTGAGCTGCAACACCATATGGAATTGCTTGCTTGTCTGTTATTAAAATGCTGAACATATCGCTTAATTTATGGCCCATTGGGTCAGAATATTTATATGGTTTTGCGCAACTTGTACTTTTGCAGTTAACGTTAGACGGGTTTGGTTTTCTGTCGCCGTTAACATCGACAGTAATTATGCAGGGTGGTTTTGTTGTTTGGTCAGAGTTGCTGTTTAACCCGTATGAACCGCAACCCCCGCATGCGCTAGCCTCATTTTCGTTGTAATCGCCCGATGTTCCGCCCCCGCAGGCTAAGACATTGCTTTCATAAAGTTTTTTAGATAAGTTTGCACTCCCAAATCTAAATTCAAAACGCATGCCATCTGTTGTGTAGAAGGCTGTGTTTGCGGGAAATTGCCCGCCTGCCGTGTCTGTTACATAATATTTGTTCTTAATATTACTGACACTTTCCATAATTGCCATATGTCTCATTAGATAACCAAAAAGGTTAGCATTATCATATGGTGTTTCCCCATCTATTGCCATATTCATTGTGATGGCACTGTTTAAAACTGAAACTGCTTTTCTTAAACCAGTTTTAAATTCTTGTTGTTGGGAATTTGATATAACGCTTGGTATTGAAATTGCGGCAACAACGCCAATAATAGCAAGAGTTATTAAAACTTCTGCTAATGTAAAACCTCTTAATCTTTTCATTAATACTATCCTTTCATTAATATTTATCATTTTCTTTTTTCTTATATTTTTAACTTTTTATCTTTCAACTTTTTATCTACCAACCAGCCTTTTTAAATCATCTGTCTTTACCGAAAGGTGAAGTGGAGCCAAGTGTAGCAATTGTTTGTTTTTTAAATTTAATCTTTTAATTTTAATCATCATAAGCTTTGCGAAACGGCGACTCTGAACAACTGAGGGGACAG
>DVKW01000196.1 GCA_018715855.1 Candidatus Galligastranaerophilus intestinigallinarum | reverse complement strand
TTTACTAAGATTTGTTCATTCCTTCGTTCGCATTCGCTCACTTCGTCATAACGGCGGTTTGGAACGGTTTCGTTTTTAAAGTGTTCATCACACTTTAAAAACTTCACACACCTTTTACTTTTGCGCCTGATACATTGCTCTCTGTGCTGCAACACCATATGGAATTGCTTGTTTGTCTGTAATCATAATTGTAAACATATCGGTTAATTTTAAACCTAAGGGATCAGAATATTTGTATGGCTTTGAACATGCATGAGACATACAATTAACATTTGCAGGATTAGGCTTTCTGTCGCCATTAACATCAACCGCAATAATGCAAGGTGGTTTTGTGGTTTTATCTACATTGCTATTTAAACCATAGCTTCCGCAGCCGCCGCAAGATTCTGCAGGGCCATTAGCATATTGAAACGGTGAACCGCCAACGGCAGCATCGCAAAGATAAACGCCCGATTCATATAATTTAAAGTATGTGTGCTTTGCACCATTTCTAAGTTCAAAACGCATGCCATCAGTTGTATAAAAAGCACTGTTTGCATATGAGCCTCTTGGGTCTGAAACAAAAAATATTTTATCTCTTTGTGAAGTGCTTTTCATAATTGCCATATGTTTCATTAAATAACCATATAAATTAGCATTATCATACGGGCTTTCGCCATCTATTGCCATATTCATTGTGATGGCACTATTTAAAACAGAAACTGCTTTTCTTAATCCTGTTTTAAATTCTTGTTGTTGGGAATTACTGATTACAGATGGAATAGAAATTGCAGCAACTACGCCAATGATAGCTAAAGTTATTAAAACTTCCGCCAAAGTAAATGCTCTTTTCATTCAAATTATCCTTTAACTTATATTAAACAATTAAACGTATATGTTTAGTATTACACATGTGGATTTAAAAATCAATGGTATGGGTTAATTTATTCGTTAAATAGTTAACGAATTTGTATAATTTTAAATGAATAAGTGGAGTTAAGAATGTCCATCATTAATGAACTGAAAAAAATTTTGCTTGATACCGGTGTGAGCTTAACGGAATTGGCTGAGGCTTTAGGCAAAAGGTTAAATAAACCCTACTCCATGCAAAATTTATCGAATAAACTGAGAAATGAAACAATAACGCACAGAGAAATGCTTATTATTGCAGATATTTTGGGCTATGAACTTAAATTTATAAGAAAGCAATAAAAAAACCGCCCAATAAGGCGGTTTTAGTGTTTAAGTTTTTATTAAGCGGCTTTTGCTTCTTTATCTTCTTCGTTTTCTTCTTCTTCAGAAATAAAAGCCCCGCTTTTTACATTTTCAGCTTTTTTATCATCTTTCGGTTCTTCTTTTTTATCAACATTTTCTTCTTGATTAATTAAAGATTGAACCGTTGCGCCTGCATTTGCCGCATATTCGGTGTACATTTGAATAATACCGTCATCAAGTTCTTTAAAACCTGAAATTAAATTATATTGTTCTTTGTGGCCGTTTAATTTTTCGGTTCCAACTTCAAAGAAATTGCTGCACAAAAAGCCAAGAGAAGAAGTTTCTATTGCCGCAAGTTCCGCTTCTGAAATGGCCGAATTTGGTTCAGATTGCAACGCTTCTATTTTTTGTGCATCTAAAAGCTTTGCTTCTTCTGTTATTGAACCGTATTCCATTAACAAGGTGGACATTTCCTGCATTTTTGTGTTTGCGCCTTCTAAATTGGCAAAAACATTGCTGATGTCTTTTTCATAGGTGCTGTCTTCAACGCCTTGCATAATTGTGCTGTTTAATTCTTCAATATCAACTTGTTTGCCGCTTTTTCTTGCTTCCAAAAACTGTGCAACGGAAGTGTTTACAAGGTCTAAAATTCTTTGATATTCATTTTTTGTTATTTTTTCTTGTTCATCAAGCGTTTCATCGTAAATCTCTTTAATTTCATCGCTTGTTTTTTCAATTTCCGCTTGTTTTTTATCTGCAGAATCTTTCAATTCATCCGTGCGGGCTTCGTTATCGCCTTCTTTTGTTTCATCTGTTATTTCAATTCCAAGAATACTTGAGAGCATTTCAATATCTGTGCTGCTTAAATCTAAGGAATTGATGGTTTGTTTGCTACCGTCAGCTTCAGTAAATGTTAAAATGCCGTCTTCGTAAGATGCTTCAGTGCCTTGTGCGCCATTTTGAACATTTTGATTTTGGGTGAATTGGGAATATTGATTTACTATGGAGTTAATTGACATTTTTTACTATCCTTTTGTTACACACATATATATAAAGTATATACAAAAGGTATAATTTCAAATTTAGATAATTTGTTACAAAACTTAAAATATTAAATATATTACTCCGAAACAGTAATTCTTTTTAATCTGCAGGAAGCTTTAAAAGAGGTTAATTCTTTTCTTATTTTGGCGGATATAACATCTAAATTCAGTTTAGATGATAATGAAAGCGCCTTTTCAAACATTTTAACGGCAGAATTTGCAAGTTCCGTTTTTTTATCATCCGGAATTTTATCAATTGAATCCTGCATAATAATTGCTCTTAACCTTACAATTTGAACCATAAAATAATTCAGTTCGTTTTGGTTAACATCTTGCCCCGCAAGTTCCACATACATTTTGGCACTTTCTAAGTCGCCTTTTAAAATGTAGCATTTGCTTAAAAGTGTTTGGAACAAAACTTTGAACCAAATTGAATTAATTTTTGTGCTTTCTGAAATTTGAATAGATTTTTCACAAATTTCAATTGCTTTATCGGCACCTGAAATTTTAAGGGTTGCTTTTGCGCTAATATACCAAGCAATTAAAGCGCCAAGTGCCACTTTTTCGTTTGAGAAATAGTTCATTTGTTCCTGGCAAATTTCAAGCGTTCTTAATTCGTCACCCTCTTCTAAAATAACGTATGCCAAAATTGTTTTTAAAATGTTTTTTGTGTAGTTATCGCCAATGTTGTTTGCAAATGTCACCGCTTCAAATAAATCTTCTTTAATGTTTTCAAAATCAGACCTTAAAATTTTATTGAAAATGGTTATCATATTCCATTTTGAAATAAGGGTTGAATTTTCTTTGCTTGAATTTGAAAAATCTTTTATAAGCGTGTGCAAAACTTCATCAGATTGCCCCAAAATGCCTTTTGTTGTGTAGCTTAGGGCGCAAGCAAGTTTTAATTTTTTGCTTAATTCTTCATCAATATTTTTAGAATCTTTATAAACTTCTTTTTCAACAGCTTCAATAAATTCAAAAGATAAGGGGTTTCCTTGGTATGCATAGGCTTCAATTAAAGTTATATTGGAACTAATCCAAGCCTTGTATAAATCTTCCTTTGAAATGTAGGGCAGTTTTTTCTTTTGCCTTATTGCATCAGATAAAAGAGGGTTAATTTCAGTGTTTACAATATTAATAACTTCTTCATAGTTGCCAACCGCTAAAAGCGCATCTAATTTTCTTGTTTTAATTAATGCCCTTTGAAGTTCAACTTTTTGCCTGTTTTCAAAAACAGATAAAACGTTATCAACCGTTTCAATAACGGCAGGGTATTTTTGGGCAAGTTTGCAGCTTTCTGTTAAATATCCCGATAATTCAATTACTTTTATTAAGTTATCTTGGCTTTTTGCTTCAACAACAGCGTTTGAAAGGTAATCTATTGCCTGATAAGGCGATTTTTTATAGGTCAATTTGCCCAATCTTTCATAAATATTATTTTTTATGTAATATTCATTGGGAAGGCTCAAACCTTCTAAATTAACAAGGCTTTGCTTTTGGCTCATAATATAGAGTGCAGAATCGCCAATATAAGATGCCAGTTTTAAATTTTTTGTCCAAAGAGAAAGTGCAACGGGTTTGTTTCCTGCAATTTGGGCTAAAAGTGCGCATATAGCAGGAGATGAAATTGTTCTTGAAATTAAAACCTTTAATAAAGCTTCAACATAAGGTTTCATTTCGGGGTTGTTTCTTGCAATTATATAAACATTTGTCCAAAGAAGGCTGTTTTTAAACACATAGGTTTCATCATCAATTTTATTAATATAACCGCCAACTTCCAAACTTGTCATTACATTTTCAAATTCTTGTTCGTCTGTGTCTATAACGGCTTTTATAACAGATTTTGTAAACTTTCCGCCTAAAAAAGAAGCCAAATTCAACATAACAAATTCTGTTTTAGATTTATCCGAAAGATATTCAAGCCTTGCTTTTGTAATATCTGCCATTGTTCTTGGAACAAAATAATCTTCATCTATAGCCGAATAGCTGAATTTGCCGCCTTGAAGCTTAATTTTTCTTGTTTCTATTAAATGGTATAAAACTTGCCCCGTATATGCCAAATCGCCTTTTGCATTCATTATAATTTGGTCTGAAATTTTTCTTGGCAAAACGGAAACATCGCCCAAGTGGTTTTTAATAAATGCTCTTGTAGAACCGATTTCTCTTTTCTTTAAGTTGATATCAAAGCAGTTTTCAGCAGGCAAAATTTCAGGCGGTATGTACATATTCAAAGAATTTTGGTTTCTGTAGCATACAATAAATTTGGAACCTTCTGAAAAGAAATTATTTTGAATTAAATATTCCAAAAATTCAAAAGACATTTCATCTATAAGGTCAAAATCATCAACCGCAAGCAAAACCTTGGCATTTAGCCTTAAGGCTTCTAAAATGTCTTTCATATGAAGGAAAGTTATTTCTTTATTTTTGTTTAAATCTTCATAATATGCTTCTTTATTTGGGTATAAAACATTTATCAGGGTATCAATTTTTTCTTTTGGGAAATTATCGGGTAAGTAATTTTTAATTAATTGAACAAGCCCATCTACTGTTTCTTTATAATTTTGAGGCGCAAAAGGAAGATTAAAAAGGTTTAAAAATGCGTCTTGAAAAAGCCCCAAAGGTGCCACTTGAGAAAGCGCAGAGCATCTTGCAGCTAAAATTGCAATGTCTGATTCTTCAAGCTTTTTATATAAATTGTTTAAAACATGCGTTTTGCCCGTGCCACGTGGCGCATTAATTGAAATGCCTTTAACATTGTTTTCTTGAATGATTGCCTGATAAACCATTTCAATTGCGGCAGTTTCATCTGTTTCTTTAACTTCGTGGGTTTTTAAGTTTTCTTTTTCAAGGTTTGCCATTTTGTATGAATCAGGCGAGATTTTAACCAAAGGGAGTTCTTCAGATAAAATTTCATAAGCCGCTTTTGTTGTTACAACATCTTTACTGTGGCCAATTGCAAGCTGCATAACAGATTTTTCGGGTTCAATTTCACCTGTTGTTAAAATTACAAACTTATGCTCAATTTCTTCACCCAAGGTTTCATTTAAAAAGCCGTTAAATTTAAGCATTTCAAGGTTAAATTTTTCAATTTTATTTTTAATGCCGTTATTTTTGTTGTAGCTGATTTTAAACCTTGCAATGTTTTCTTTGTAAAATTCGCAAGTTGCGCCAAATGCCACCCTTATTGAAGTTTTAATGTTTAATAAAACCTTATTTTTAAATTCTTCATCTTTGAATTTTTTGAAAATAAAAGGAAGGTTTATAAAATCTATTAAAATTTCAAGCCTTGTATCTACAAAAGATGCCATTGGCTTTTTTGTAAGGTCGTCATCCGTTTTTTTGTTTTCTTGTTTTAAAAGAACCTTTTCTTCTCTTTTTAATTTAACGGGGTCTTCTTTAATTTCTTCAAAAACGTAAAAACATTTTCTGCAAGTCGGGCTTGAAACGTAGTTTGCGCTATTGCAGCGGGGGCAAAACTTAACGAAAACATAGCCGCATTCTTTGCAGGAAGCAGAACCAAGGCGCACTTTGCTTTTGCATTTCGGGCATTCAATTACAAGCCTTAAATTGCAGTTTGGGCAAAATACGTCCGTACTTTGAACTTCAGTTTTACATTTCGGGCATTTCACTTTATAAAGTCTTTAAAATAAATGTTAACAACTTAATTCTATTATAAAAAATCAAAAGTTCAAACATTAATCAAATAAAATCAACCTGATACTTTATAAACTTGCATTTTTAAAATTTCTTTGTGGTAAAATTTTGGGTATGGAACTTGGAGTTAATATAGATCATATAGCAACGTTAAGAAACGCAAGAATGGGCTTAGAACCAAATGTTTTAGAGGCTGCTTTTATTGCGCAAGATGCGGGTGCTTCTCAAATTACGGCACACCTTAGAGAAGACAGACGCCATATTAAAGACGAAGATATTTTTCTTTTAAAAGAAAGCTTAAAAATAGGCTTGAATATGGAAATGGCGGCAACTGATGAAATGGAAGAAATTGCTTGTAAATTAAAGCCTCTATCTTGCTGTATAGTTCCTGAAAAACGCCTTGAAATTACAACGGAAGGCGGTTTGGATGTTGTTAAATTTGAAGAAAGAATTAAAAAATTAAATTCAAATCTTCAAGATAATGGAATTTTGGTTTCTTTGTTTATAGATGCCGACATAAAACAAGTGGAAGCTGCAAAAAGAACGGGTGCAAATTATATTGAGCTTCACACAGGCTTTTTTGCAAACGCTTTTGAAAAAGGAAACTATAAAGAAGAATTGAAAAAGCTTCAAACAGCTGCTGAATATGCCCAATCTTTAGGGTTGAAGGTAAATGCAGGCCATGGTTTGAATTATGAAAACGTTAAATTAATGCATGAAATAAACGGGCTTTGTGAATTAAACATCGGCCACAGCATTATTTCAAGAGCCGTTTTTGTGGGGCTTAAAAAAGCAGTTTCAGATATGTTAGATTTAATTTAAACCATTTAAAAGTTCGTCTAAAACTTTTGCTGCGTCTTCAATGTAGCCGATATCAGCGTATTTAAAAATAGGCGCATTTTTATCTAAATTAATTGCAATAACTTTTTTGGAATTTTCCATTCCCATAATGTGGTGAATTGCGCCTGATATTCCAAATGCAACGTATATTTCAGGTGTTGTAAAAGACCCTGTTTGCCCTATTTGATATTTTTTATCTGCAAAGCCTTTATCAACGGCTTTTCTTGTAGCGCCCATAATAGCGCCTGTTTTTTCACATAAAAGTTTTAATTTATCAAAGTTTTCTTTATTTTTTAGCCCCAAACCCCCTGCAAACACCATTTTGGCATTTTGAAAATTAATAAATTCACTCTTTTCATCTTTTTTATATTCAATTATTTCAGATTTTAAATTCAAAAAAGACGGGAAATTAAATTCAACAATTTCTAAATTTTCATTTTGTATTTCTTCTTTTTTAAAAGTTCCAACCCTCACTGTTGCCATTTGTGGGTTTTTCTTACAAATAATTGATGCCATTAATTTTCCGCCAAATGTCGGGCGGGTTGAAATTAGTTTTAATTTGCCTTCTATATTTTCAATTTCAATTTTTGTGCAATCTGCAGTTAATCCTGTATCTAAAATAGAGGCTATAATCGGGGCAATTTCTCTGCCTGTGGTTGAACTTAAAAGAACAAAAATTTCAGGGTTTATATTTTTAATTAAACCTGAAATTAAAAAAGGTTCTTCCGCTTTTTCAAAGAAAGGTTTTTCTGATTTTAAAACGTATAATTTATCAAGCCCGAATTTTTTCAAATTATTTTTAATTTCATCATCTAAAATAAAATCAGGATGTAAAACAATAACGCCTGAAACATTTGCGCCTTTATTATTTTTTTTAACCCCTGTTATTAAATCATAGCTTGCATCTAAAATTTTATTTTCGTCGCATTCAATATATAAAAGAATTTCAGCCATTAAAAATTTCACCTCTTAATTCAAAAATGTTTTCAACAAATTTACAATTTCTGTTGTTTTCCGGTCGATATGCTTTTTTAACATAAGTGGGTGAGCCTACAATTCCCGTTTCTTTAGAATCAATTTTAATGTCATCAGCGTTTAAAATTGTAATTTTTTTATCTTGCCCCATCATATAATCAAAAACAGAAGGTTTTTTTGTTTCTTTTTTAAAGTCTGAAACCGAAACAAGACAAGGGGTGGGGCATTTTGTTAAATAAGAGCCGTTATCTTTTATTTGTTTTACCGTAATTTCATTTTCTTTAACAGAAACAATTTCAACCACATACCCCAAAATTTCAAGATTCAGCCTGTTTGCTAAAGAATACGGTGTTTGGGATGTGTCGCCATCAAGTGCAAATTGACCCGTTATAATTAAATCAAAATCTTTGATATAATTTTGAATTGCAGCTTTTAGGGTTTTTGAGGTTGCATTTGTGTCTGCACCTGAAAATTTTTTGTCTGATAGTAAAATGGCTTCATCTGCCCCTAAAGTTAAACCATATCTTAAAGCTTGAATTGCATTGTTTGGCCCCATTGAAAGAAGAGTTATTTTAGAATTTTTAACCGCTTTTTTTATTTCAAGGGCTGTTAAAATTGCCTTTTTATCATAAGGGTTTAAAATTGAAATAAGATTATCTCTTATGATGTTATTGTCTTTTGTCCATTTAACATCATTTGTATCGGGGATTTGTTTTATGCAAACTATAATATTCATATTTTTAAGTTTATAACATTAGTAAAGTTTTGTAAAATTATATCAATAAATTTCCTTTTTAAGACTTTATTTTTATATAAAGGAAGAATTAACAGGCATTTTTCATGATTAACAACAATTATATGGGCTATAACCCCCAACAGAATAAT
>DVKW01000016.1 GCA_018715855.1 Candidatus Galligastranaerophilus intestinigallinarum | reverse complement strand
GAAACGTTGACCCCCAAATTTGAAAAAATTCTTGCCCATTCAACTCCAATTGCGCCTGTTCCAATTATTGCAATATTTTTTGGCAATTTTTCAAGGTTTAAAATGTCATCTGAACTTAAAATATCTTTTTTATTAAACTTAAAATCACAAAGTTCAAAAGGAATTGAACCCGTTGCAATTATTATGTTTTTTGCCTTGTAGCCGTTTACTTCTAAATTTTCAAAATCAACCTTTGCTTCTTCTTTTATAATTTTTACGCCTTTTTTAATGAGTTCATTTTCTGCACCTTTTGAAAGTTTAGATATAATTAAATTTTTAATTTCAACCATTTTTAAAATGTCGGCT
Organism: Candidatus Galligastranaerophilus intestinigallinarum; assembly: GCA_018715855.1. Taxonomy (GTDB): domain Bacteria; phylum Cyanobacteriota; class Vampirovibrionia; order Gastranaerophilales; family Gastranaerophilaceae; genus Galligastranaerophilus_A; species Galligastranaerophilus_A intestinigallinarum. The sequence goes on along the minus strand of DVKW01000016.1, from coordinate 2,740 downwards.
TCAATTGTGCCATTTATAATAACGCCGTTTTTGATTGAATTTAGAGCTTCAAAATAAGCGTTTGATGTATGCAAAAAAGATTTTGTAGGCACACAACCTTTATTTAAACAGCAGCCGCCAACATTTTCTTTTTCAAATGCAAGAGTGGTTAAGCCGTTTTTAGCTGCAATATTTGCCGCTTTTATTCCTGCAGGGCCAAGTCCCACAATAATTAAATCAAAAATTTCTTCCATAAAAACCTATATTCCTGAAATTTAAAGCCCCGTTTGGGGCTTTATTTTAGTTGTTTAATTCTTTCTTTAAAAGTTCATTTAACATAGCAGGGTTTGCTCTGCCTTTTGTTTCTTTCATAACTTGCCCTACAAAGAAACCAAAAAGTTTATCTTTGCCGCTTTTATAAGCTTCAACCTGACTTTTATTGTTTTCTAAAACTTTTTTCACTATTTCTAAAATTGCACCTTCATCAGATAAAACGCTTAAACCTTTCTTTTCAACTAATTTTTCTGCGTCTTCTCCCGTTTTTAAAATTTCAACAACAAGAGATTTTGCAATATTGTTTGAAATCGTGCCTTTTTCAAGCAAACTTAAAAGCTTTTGGAAATTTTCAGGTGTTAATTTTGATTCATTGATTGAAATTTTTTCTTCTTTCAAATATGCCGCAATTTCACCTGTTAAGAAGTTAGAAGCAGTTTTTGGGTTAACATTTCCTTTGATTACTTCATCATAGAAAAGTGCTAAATCCATTTGGTTTACTATAACATTTGCGTCATATTCAGATAAACCAAGCCCCATATACCTTTCAACTTTTGCTTTTGGCAATTCGGGCATTGTAGCTTTAACTCTTTCAATCCATTCATCATCAATTTCAAGTGGCATTAAATCGGGTTCAGGGAAGTATCTGTAGTCATGGGCATCTTCTTTTCCTCTCATAGAAGATGTTATGCCTTTGTTATCATCCCAAAGCCTTGTTTCTTGAACAACTTTGCCGCCTTCTTCAACAATTTCAATTTGCCTGTCTATTTCATATTCAATTGCTCTTTGAAGAGCACGGAAGCTGTTTACGTTTTTAATTTCGGCGCGAGTGCCAAATTCTTTTTGGCCTTTCGGGCGAATTGAAATGTTAGCATCACATCTCATGGAGCCTTCTTCCAAGTTACCGTCGCAAACGCCAATATATCTTAAATTGTTTCTTAATTGCTCCATATATTCTCTTGCTTCGTCAGAACTTCTCATATCAGGTTCTGAAACGATTTCCAATAACGGTGTTCCTGCACGGTTAAGGTCTACCAAAGAATAAGCCGAACCATAGATGCCGGTTGAACCTGCGTGAACTAATTTGCCTGCATCTTCTTCTAAATGCGCTCTTGTAATTTTAATTGTTTTATTTGAAATTTTGATTTCACCGCCAACACAAATAGGTTCATCATATTGTGAAATTTGGTATCCTTTTGGAAGATCGGGGTAGAAATATTGTTTTCTGTCGAATTTACATTTTCTTGCAATTTTTGAATTCAATGCTAAACCAACCAAAATTGCCATATCAACAACGCCTTTATTTAAAACAGGCAAAACCCCGGGCATTCCTAATGTGATGGGCGATGTTTCAGTATTTGGCTCATGCCCGAATTCTGCGCCATCGGGTGCAAAAATTTTGGATTTTGTTTTTAATTGGGCATGAACTTCTAAGCCGATTACAACTTCATATTTATCTCTTAAACTTGTTTCCGTCATTTTCAATTCCTTTTCAAAGGGTATATCTGGCTTATATTCTAACATAAAAAAACCGTTAAAAAAGTGTTAACAATTTGTTACAAAAAAGAAAATTTTTAGCACTTATTTTTTTCCTTGAAATTTTATTTTAATATAGGGAAAATCAGGATTTTTTTAGCATGCAAAATCAGATTAATACACAATACTTGCCGCAAGGCAATTGTAATCAATATCAAATGACGCCGCAAACACCCGTTTGTCAGGCTTCAGGCTGTTATCCGACAGGGCCTAGCGTTGGTGCGGTTAATATACAAATTTATAACCCGACTGCAAACCCTCAAGGTATGTATCAGCCATACCCGTATAATTATAATAATATGTTCCAACAGCAGCAAATGGCACAGCCTATTCAGCCAAGCCAATATCAAAACGGCAATATTAACCCTTCAATGAATCAAACAATGAATTTGAACAATAATCAAAACGGAATTGCCGCTCAAGGTGATGGAGCAGAAACCAAAAAAACGGAAGAAAAGAAAGAAAACAAGCCAAAAGTAGCTTTAACGGATGATTATATTAAAACTCTTGAAAATTACTTAAATTCTCAAGATAAAAAAATAAGATTAATGGGCGCAAAAGAACTTTTTGACCGCTTTAAAGAAGATGAAACAAGAAAAGACGATGCGGCATTAACAGCATTATTGAATAAAACACTGCAAGACCCTGCAGAAACGGTTAAATTTGTGGCTCTGACTGCGCTTGATGCAGGCTATGCAACAGGCAACGATGAAACAGCGCAAATTTTAACACAAATGCAATCTTCAAATTCAAGTTATGGGGAAGATGCAGCCCTTGCTTCTCAAATTCTTCTTAAAATGAGCGGCTATAAGGCAAACGCAGATGCGGCAGCACTAAATCAAGGGGCTAATTTAAACCAAAACCAAGGTTTAAACAATAATCAGGCAATGAACCAAACCCAAACGGTTATGCCAACGCCTTCCCTGCAAGCGACAAACAACCAAGCAAATGC
>DVKW01000195.1 GCA_018715855.1 Candidatus Galligastranaerophilus intestinigallinarum | reverse complement strand
TTCAAATAAAAAAAATTATTTGAAAAAATAAAAAATAGACTAAAAATATTAGAAAAAGTTAACAATTAAAAAAGGCGGCTTAATTTGCCGCCTTTAAAAATTAAACTTCAATATATTCTTTTAAGCGTTTTGAACGGTTGGGGTGTCTTAATTTTCTTAGAGCTTTCGCTTCAATTTGCCTGATACGTTCTCTTGTAACGCCGAATAATTGTCCAACTTCTTCCAATGTTCTTTGTCTGCCGTCATCCATACCAAATCTTAATCTGAGAACATCTCTTTCTCTTGGAGATAAGCTTGATAAAACTTCTGCCAAATCTTCTCTTAAAAGTTCATGGGCAACGGTTTTAACGGGGGCATCGGCGTCTTTATCTTCAATAAAATCGCCAAGGCGTGAATCTTCTTCTTTGCCTATTGGAGTTTCTAAAGATAAAGGTTCTTGAGCAACTTTAATAATTTCTCTTAATTTGTTGATTGAAATGCCCATTTCAGCTGAAAGTTCTTCTTCTGAAGGTTTTCTTGCCAATTCTTGAGCCAATTTTCTTGTAACTTTTTTAAGTTTATTAATTGTTTCAACCATATGAACAGGAATTCTGATTGTTCTTGCCTGATCGGCAATTGCTCTTGTAATTGCTTGTCTTATCCACCAAGTTGCATAAGTTGAAAATTTATAACCTCTTTCATGGTCAAATTTTTCTGCAGCTCTGATTAAGCCCAAATTGCCTTCTTGAATTAAATCCAAAAACAGCATTCCACGGCCGACATATTTTTTTGCAATTGAAACAACAAGTCTTAAGTTTGCTTGAACAAGTTTTCTTTTTGCAATAGCACCTTGGTTTCCGCCTGCAACAATTTTTCTTGCCAAATCAATTTCTTCATCAGCTGTTAAAAGCTTAATTCGGCCGATTTCTCTTAAATACATTCTGACAGGGTCGTCAATAGAAATGCCTTTTGGTGCTTGAAGTTCGTCTTCCGATTCATCCTCATCCGTTTTTTCATAAATTGAAGGAGTTAAGGCGGAATCAATTCCAATTACACCATGGTTTCTTATAATATTTGAAATATTATCTGTTTCAAGCGCATTAGATTCAAAAAATGTATCATCCAGTGAATCCGTTGCTTTATCAATAATTGCTATTGAAGAATCTTGATTTTTCTTTCTTGTCATTTATAAATGTTCTCCATTCTTAATGTTTTTAACCTGTTCTATAATTTCTCTCGAAACCCTGATTTTCTCTTCTTCTGTGGCATTTTTGTCGTTGTACTTATTTTTCAGTTTTTCAATTTCAATTTTCCTTTTAAGCTCATCAAGCCTTTGGAAAATTTCAACTAATGAACAGGTGAAATCTTCAATGGTGAATTTTTCATATTCGCCGGAAGTAAAAACCATATCTGTTAATTGCTTCCTGATTTCGTTGTCATTATAAAACTTCAAAAAAAGTTTTTTTGCCACATCAATGTTTTCTGTATCGTTTTGTAAAATTTCCTTTATTTCTTTTATTGCAACCGTGTTTAATTCGCCCACGGGTTCATAATTTTCAAGAAATTCAAGGTATGTTTTTTTCTTGTCCGAAGAATTAATTGCAAAAGCTAATTCAATAAGCCTTGCTTCCGTTATTTTATACCTTTCCAAGCTTGAAATTTTTGATTTATTTCTTTTTATAAAAGGAATAACATTTGAATTGTTATAAATATCTTCTGTTGTTTGTGAATTTATAACTGCTTTTTTTAATATCATTTCATCCACATCAATTTTAAAGGCAGTATTTCTAACATAATCGGATAAAATAACGGGATTTTGAATTTCTTTCAAAATATCAACCGTTTGTTGTACAAGAAGGCTTTTATCTTGCGGTGTCATATCGGGCGAATATTGTTTTGTTAATTCATTTAATTCATAATCTAAAAGCAAAGGGGCTGATTTTATATGCTCTTTATAACTTTCAGCGCCAAATTCTCTTATGTATTCATCAGGGTCTTTGCCGCCTTTTTGCTCCACAACTCTTATTTCGCAAACGTTTCCTTCGTTTGATTTTGCATAGGAAATATCTGTTTGCTTAATATCTCCCAAGCCTTTAAAAATTTCTTTAATAACATTAGCGCCCGATTTTGTTGCTTTTCTGCCTGCAGAATCAGCATCAAAGGCAAGAAATATTCTTCTTGATAAAGTGTATCTTGATAATAATTTAATATGCTGCGGTGTAAGTGCAGTTCCGCAAGATGCAACAACGTTTTTAACGCCTGAAATTTGAGCTGAGATTACATCAAAATATCCTTCCATAATAATAACGGCGTCTTCTTCTTTAATAGCGTCTTTTGCATAATTCAGCCCGAATAAAATGGAACTTTTATTGTATATAACGCTTTCGGGGGAATTCAAATATTTTGGGTTTTGCCCATCTACAATTGCTCTTGCGCCAAAACCCACCGCTTTTGAATTAACATCAAAAATAGGAATCATTATTCTGTTTTTAAAGCGGTCAATATATTCTCCGTTTTTTTCAAATAAAAGCCCTGCTTTATAAAGCTCATCGTTTGTATAGCCTTTATCTTTTAAATAATTTTTAAGTTCAAAATTGGAATTTGGGGACAAGCCAAGGAAAAACTTCCCTATGGCTACTTCTTTTACCCCTCTTTTATCTAAATATTCAAGGGCTTTTTCGTTGTTTAATAAATTGTTGTGGTAAAAAATAACAGCTTCATTAACTGCATCTTTTAATCTTTCCGTTTCTTCTTTTGTTTCTTTTGAGCGGTTTCCATAGTTATCGGGGAGTTCTATTCCTAAAATTTGAGCTTGTTCTTTTATAACATCTATAAAATTTTGGTTTGTTATTTTCATTAAAAATGAAATAACATCGCCGCCTTCGACGCAGCCAAAACATTTAAAAATTTGCCTTGAAGGAGTTACCGTAAAAGATGGGGTGTTTTCATTATGAAAAGGGCAAAGGCCAATATAATTATGCCCCGATTTTTTAAGCACAACATATTTTGATATAACATCCGCTATATCAAGACGATTTTTTATTTCTTCAACTACCCCTTGGTAAGTGCCTTCGGTTGTGCTCAAAATTTCCCTGCCTCAAAGTATCCGTGCTTAAAAAACCGCACACATTTTTTGTTTTAACACCAATGGTCATGCTTTTGTACATATTTTGAATTATTAATATCAAAATATTTACAAAAATTAACTAATCAGGTAAAAGCCCTTATGAATAGGGGCTTTTACCTTTGATATAAAGCTGTTACTTTTGCGCTTTTAATGGAATGGCTTTGAACAACTTTTTCTATTTCAACAGGCTTTTTCACCCTTATTGAAGGGTCTAAAACCGTATCAAGCGCATAAATTACAAAATTATAATGGTGAACCCCATGGCCAATAGGGGGGCATGCTCCGCCATAGCCTGCTTCATTAAAACTTGTTAAGGGTTCTATCATAGGCGGTTTAATTTTTACCCCTTTTTCAAAGCTTGTAATATCCACAGGAATATTTAAAACAATCCAATGGTACCAGCCGTTTTGAACGGGTGCATCAGGGTCATGCACAATTAGAGCAAAGCTTTTTGTGCCATCCGGTGCGTTTTCCCATTTTAAATCAGGTGAAATGTTTGCGCCCGTGCAGCCATGGCCTTTATAAATTTGTTCAACAGGCAAAACGCCGTTATCTTGAAATGCTGTTGTTGAAATTGTGAAATCTATCATAAAACTCCTTTAAAATAAAAATTGATTTATAAAATTAAACTGAATAAATTCAAACTTTTGAACAGGCACAAAAGCATATAAACAAACAATTGCAAGAACTATATTAAATATAATTCCCAAATTTCTTGCCAAATAAAACCTGAACATAAAATATGCAAAACCTTCTTTTTTAATTTCTTCAAAGTTTTCCATAAAACCATAATACCATTTTGGAATAAATTGAACATTTTTTATTTCAATATAATCATATAAAGACATTATTAATTTATATCCGACAGGTATTGTGCATAAAATCGGAATTATAAATATTAACCTTGAAACCCCGTATCTGTATGAAGTTAAGGTTAAAAGGAAATATGAAATTAAAATTAAGAAAGATATAAAATTAATTGTTAAATTTTTGTTATTTAATAAAACAGGAAGCGTTTTTTTGCCTGTTTCAACGTCATATTCATAATCCATTAAGCTGTGGGTGATAAGCAAAACAGATGTCATAATGCCTGAAGCTATTGAAAAAACAAAAACTTTTGGGTCAAATTGCCCCGTGAGAGCAAAATATGAAGCATTAATCAAAAGCGGCCCGAATATTGCGCCGATAACAATTTCTGAAAGCCCGTATTTTGATGAAATAGGGTAAAAGGAACATAAAATAACCGCAATTATCATATAAGATAAAATGGTAAAGCCCCTTTGGGATATAAAATAAAGCCCGATTATAAAAGCTGAAATAAGCATTGAAATTAAAATTATTTCAACCGTTTTAAGGGAATAAGTTTTGTTTAAAATTAATCTTGCTTTTTTCTTGTTTTTAAAATTAATTTCATTTAAAGGAATGCCCGCATCAAGTGCCGATTTTACATCAAGGTAATCATCAAACAAGTTTCCCGTTAAATGAATTAAAATAATTCCGATTAATAATAAAATTGCGTTTAAAAAAAACGAATTATCCAAAATGCCGAATACAAAAGGTGTTTTTATGCTGCAGCAAAGTGCCAATATAAAAGGCGCAACAGACATAGGCAAGCTGTATGTCCTTAAAAGTTCTTTTAAATTTTTGTTCATATCCATCTTTCTTTTTTAACTCTTTCAAGCTTTGATTATACCATGGTGATGGATTTTAAAATATTAAAAAATATCAATTGTTTTTTTATATATAGAACATATTAAAATATTTACAAAAATTAATATTTAACCTAAAAAAGCTTGTTTTTATTGATGTTTTAAAACATTGTCGCTTCATAATATACTCTATATTTAAAAAAACAATTACTAAAAATTAATAAAAAATCTCTTTTTTTTGCACTATTTTGCTTGATTTTAAGATTTCAACATGTATGATTGATTATGCTTAACTTGAAAATAAGCGAAAATGTAACAAAAAAATAAAGGAAACTAATGTCAAAAGACGTAATAGAATTTGAAGGCACAATCTTAGAAGCAATGCCAAATGCAATGTTTAGAGTTGAACTTGAAAACGGACATGAAATTTTGGCTCACATCTCGGGAAAAATCAGAAAAAATTTCATAAGAATACTCCCCGGAGATAAAGTAAAAGTTGAAATGACACCATATGACCTCACAAGAGGCAGAATTACTTACAGACTTAAATAAAAAGGAAAAAATAATGAAAGTCAGAGCATCAGTAAAACCAATTTGCAAAGATTGCAAAGTTATTAAAAGAAGAGGCAGAATTACTGTCGTATGTAAAAAATACCCTAAACACAAACAAAGACAGGGTTAATTCGGCACAAATTAAAAGAAAACAATCATAGGAGAATAAATTAATTATGGCAAGACTCGTTGGGGTTGATTTACCCCGTAACAAAAGAATGGTTATATCATTGACCTATATATACGGAATCGGGCCTACCGCTTCAAAAAATATATTGGCAGCTTGCAACATTTCAGAAGATTTAAGAACCGACGATTTAACAGATGAAGATATTAAAAAATTAAGAAATGAAATTTCTCACTACACAATCGAAGGTGACTTAAAAAGAAATGAATCATTAAACATCAAAAGATTACAAGAAATCGGCAGCTACAGAGGCTACCGCCACAAAAAGAAATTACCTGTAAGGGGTCAAAGAACAAAAACAAACGCAAGAACAAGACGCGGTAAAAAAACAGGCCCAATCGCAGGCAAGAAAAAGTAGTTAATTAAAAAGAAATACTAAAAAGGAATAATATAAAATGGCTAAACCTATAAAAACCAAAAAGAAAGAAAGAAAGAATATCTTACAAGGTGTTGTGCATATTCAAAGCACATTCAATAACACTATTGTAACTTCAACAGATACTCAAGGTAATGCTGTTGCATGGGCTTCTGCAGGTGCTTGCGGTTTCAAAGGCGCTAGAAAAGGAACTCCTTTTGCAGCACAATCTGCCGCTGAATTGGTTGCTAAAAAATCAATCGATCAAGGCATGAAAAAAGTTGAAGTGTTTATTAAAGGGCCGGGTTCAGGCAGAGAAACAGCAATCAGAGCTATTCAAGCTGCCGGTCTTGAAATTACATTAATTAAGGATGTAACGCCTATCCCTCACAACGGATGCCGTCCTCCTAAAAAACGTAGAGTATAAACATAAGGAGCAATAAAATTGGCTAGATATACTGGACCCTCTAATAAATTATATAGAAACTTTGGCGTTAAGGATTTGTCCAACCGTAAATTAACGTCATCAATGAGGACTAACCCCTCAGGTCAACACGGCGCAATGAGAAAGAAACCATCTGATTATGCGCTTCAATTAAAAGAAAAACAAAAAATCCGTCTTACATATCTTGTTTCAGAAAAACAATTTGCAAAATACTATGAAAACGCATCAAGAAAAACAGGCGTTACAGGCACATTAATGCTTCAAATGCTTGAAAGCCGTCTTGATAACGTTATATTTAGAGCCGGATTTGCCATCACAAGAAAACAAGCAAGACAAATCGTAAACCACGCTCACATCCTTGTGAACGGCAAAAAGGTAGACGTTCCTTCTTATTTGTTAAAAGCAGGCGACGTTGTTACCGTTAAGGAATCAAGCAAAGAATTTATTAAAGCAATTAAAGAATCAATCGATATGGCTTTAAACTATGCTTGGTTAACAGTTGATTATAACAGCTTCCAAATCACATTCGACAGAGTCCCCAACAGAGAAGAAATGGACCCTGAATTTAAAGAACAGCTCGTTATTGAATACTACTCTAAATAATGATTAGGAGAAAAAATTAATGGAACTTAAGATTAAAAACGTAAATACAACTACAAGTTCAGACGGTTCACAATACGGTAAATTCTGTATCGAACCCCTTGAAAGAGGTTATGGCGCAACAATCGGTAACTCTTTAAGAAGAGTTTTATTATCAAGCTTGGAAGGCGCTGCCGTTACAGCTGTCAGAATTGAAGGTATTACTCACGAATACACTTCAATCCCCGGTATTGTTGAAGATGTAATTGACATTATGCTCAATTTAAAATCACTTGTATTGAAATGCGAAACCGATGAAGTTCAACACTTAAGAATCGATGCTACAACCCCCGGGCCAGTTTTAGCTTCTGATATTCAGCTTCCTTCAGGTGTTAAAATTGTTAACCCCGATTGCCTTATCTGCACAATCGCAGAAGGCGGTTCATTCCACGCTGATATCGTTGTAAGCACAGGTAAAGGCTATGTAAATATCGACCCTCTTAAAGAACAAAAAAATGGTATGCCAATCGATATGCTTCCGATTGATGCTGCATTTATGCCAATCAAACGTGTAAGCTACATCGTTGAACCTGCCAGAGTCGGTGAAGTTCTTGATTATGATAAATTAACAATCGAAATTTGGTCAAACGGTTCTGTTGAAGTTACACAAGCTTTGGCAAAAGCCGCTAACCTTTTGATTGACCACTTCAAACAAATTGCTGCAATTACAGGCCAACCTGCAACATCACAAATTATTGCAGAAGAAATTGAAGAAAAAGAACCTGAAGAACAAACTTCAAACTATACAATCGAAGATTTGGAACTTTCAGTTCGTGCATATAACTGCTTAAAACGTGCAAGCATTAATTCAATGGCTGAATTATTGAAAAAATCAGAACATGATTTATTGAACATCAAAAACTTCGGCAAAAAATCTTCAGACGAAGTTATTGAAAAATTGCACGAATTGGGCCTCGACCTTCAACCAAACCCTGAAGGCGTTGATGATTTAGAATTAATTTAGTTAAAAAAGTAAAAAGGTAAATAAAAATGAGACACCAATGCAAAAGACACCACTTATCAAAGGCTGCTGACCAAAGAAAAGCTTTAATGAGATCTTTGGCTACAGAACTTTTCTTAAACGGTGAAATAACAACGACAATGGCAAGAGCAAAAGCCTTAAAACCTTATGCAGAAAACATCATTACTTTTGCTAAAAAAGGCGATTTGGCTGCAAGAAGACAAGCTCTTAAATTCATTTTCGATAAAGAAACAGACAAATATATTAACCTTGAAACAGGCGAAGTTAAAGAAACTTTAGCTGAAGGCGAAAAACTTCCCAAACAATCTGTTTTAAGACAATTATTTGTAGTTATCGGCAAAAAATACGCTTCAAGAAATGGCGGCTACACAAGAATTATGAGACTTGTGCCAAGAAGAGGCGATGCCAGCGAAATGGCGTTAATTCAATTGGTATAAAAATTGAAACGCTATAAAATCTCTTTTGAATATTTAGGGCTTGGCTTTTTGGGTTCACAAATTCAAAAAAACGGGCCTACAATTCAAGGAGAGCTTGAAAAAGCAATCAGTACATTGACAAGAATAAAAACTAAAGTCTATATGTCGGGAAGAACAGATGCAAACGTTAGCGCAAAATGCCAAACAGCGCATTTTGATTCTTGTGAAATAGCAGATGAAAATAAATTCCTGATAAAATTAAACTCGATTTTGCCCGAAAAAATCCGTGTTTTTGAAATTGAACCCGTTGTTGCTTCATTTCATGCTCAAAAACAGGCAACCTACAGGCATTATCAATATAAAATAAATAACTCGCTCTTCAAGAAGTCTGTGTTTGATGAATGTGTCATTCATACAAGGTTAAAGCTTGATGAAAACAGAATGAACCAAGCAATTAACCACCTTGTTGGCGAATTTGACTTTAGTTCTTTTAAATCCGTATCAGATAACCCTTCTAAAATTTGCACAATTTATTATGCAAATGTTAGGCGAGATGCGGAATATATTCTTATCGATATTGTAGGAAACAGGTTTTTATACAATATGGTGAGAGCAATCGTGGGAACCTTGCTTTTGATTGAATCAAAGAACCTTAACCCAAGCTTTATGAAAGATGTTCTTAATTCAAAAGAAAGAAAACAGGCAGGCGCAAACGTTGATGCCAAAGGGCTCACGCTTATTAAAACGGGGTATGATGACCCCATTTTATATGTAAATAACATAAGAAAGGCAAATAAATAATGAAAACTTATAGCGCAAAACCGCTTGAAGTTGAAAGAAAATGGCACTTAATCGATGCTGATGGTCAAACATTGGGCAGATTAGCCGTTGTTATTGCAAATCTTCTTCGCGGTAAAAATAAGCCCCAATATACACCAAACGTTGACACGGGCGATTTTGTCATTGTTATTAATGCCGATAAAATTAAAGTTTCAGGCAATAAAGAAACAGACAAAATTTATTACCACCACACAGGCTACCCGGGCGGCCTTCGTTCAGCTTCTTTCAAAGAATTAATGGAAAAAGACGCAAGACTTCCTTTAGAAAAAGCTGTTAAAGGCATGCTCCCGCACAACACATTGGGCGCACAACAATTTACAAAATTGAAAATTTACACAGGTCCAAACCACAACCATGAAGCTCAAAAACCTGTTAAATATGAATTTAAAGGAGAAAACAAATAATGGCAGTTGAAAATAAAAACGAAATTGTTAAAACCGGAAGAAGAAAATGTTCAATTGCCGTTGCTAAAGTCGTATCAGGCAAAGGCAGAATATTTGTTAACGGTAAAACATTAAAAGGCTATTTTGGAAACCGTCCTTCTCTTGAAATGTTAATTTTTAGACCTCTTGTTTTAACAGATAACCAAGATAAACTTGATATCAGAGTTAAAGCAGTTGGCGGCGGCGTTTCAGCACAAGCTGATGCTATTAAACACGCAATTTCAAGAGCACTTCTTGCAATGAATGAAGAATATAAACCTGTTTTAAAACAAGAAGGTTTATTAACCCGTGATGCAAGAATTAAAGAACGTAAAAAATACGGTAGAAAAAGAGCAAGAAAAAGATTCCAATTCTCAAAAAGATAATCTTTTTTATATATCAAAAACGGGGGTTCAATTGCCCCCGTTTTTTGTTCGTCAATTTTTTAGCTTTACCTGTTTTGTAAAACTATAAATATCCCTAATTTGACTTCAAATATAATTAAAATTCATCCGCAATTTAGAGCAAATAAAAGAAACAACACTACTTATAAAAATTCTTCAACAGTGCAAAATAATGCACCTGTTAGAACATCTTCATATAAAAGTTCAAAAAGAACATCCCTTGTTGCAAATGGCGATATTTTTGAATTGCAAACAAAAAAGCCCCATTTAAATTATGAAGGTGAAACTTTACCAATAGAATATCAAACACTTTTAGATTCATACCCTGATATTAACCAAAGCAGGCGCAAATTTGTTCAAGCATTAATGTTGAATGATATTGCAAGCAAGAATAGTTTTAGCTCATGTGAAAACTACTATGTAATGTTTCTGGACGACAGCTTTTTTTCTGATGATTCATTTTTTGATAAACTGAATGATTTTGGGTTAATAACCCCTGAAACAACAGCCTCAGTTCGTAGATTAATAATGTTAAATGATGAAGAATGGGAAAAAATTAAAAATTCAGATACCGATTTGGTGTTAAAAATTACAGATAAATTGGGCGTTGGTGACTTAACAGAATTTTTGTACGGCGAAATTTCAAAAGATGAAATATATGAACGTCTTGCAAAAGGCAATTTAGAACAAACGCTATCTGGCCTATCATTTGGAATATTGGATAATACAATGAACAATATACAAAAAGCTTTTTATAATGGCAGTGTTCAAGCCAGCAATTATGAAATGCTTCTGCAATTGATTGATGAAGGCAAATTGCCGGTTAATTTGGCAGCAACAGGATTTAAAGATGTTGGTTTTAATAAAAATGCACTTTCAGATATTGATTTATTGTTTAATTCTTACGCTGAAGGGAAAAACCCAAAAGATGTTTTTGTGCCGGAATTTGAAAGCCATAAAGAAGCCTTTAACAGCTTAAAAACAGGCGATGTTTACCACCTTAAAGGCAAAAGAAATATTTTTATAATAACAAACCCTGAAAGAAAAAAGGAATTAGGGTTAACTAAAGAAACCTATTTAGAGCTTTTTCCACCGGTTGAAAGGTTTGCATATACTCAGCAAGAACAAGGCAATTGCTGGTTTATATCAACATTGGATGCTCTTTATTCTAACCCCAAAACAAGATATGAAATTTTAAAATGTTTTAGAGAAAATGAAGATGGCACATTAGATGTTTGTTTAGGTGGATATACAACATTTAATGGTAAAAGTGTAAAAAATAGCTTAAATTCTTTTGAATTTTTAGATGCAAGTAAAACTCTTTTACCTGCTCTTGAAAAAAACAGAGGATATTTTTCAGGAACTTGCGAAGGCTTAAGGCTTATTGAAGAAGCCTATGAAATTGAACAAGAAACAAAAGCGCTAAAAAATATAAGGCGCCAATATGCTAAATTTAAACATTTAGAAGCAAATGGCCTAAAGGCTTATAATGAAATAGATGGGTTTAATTATTCAAAAGAAGAAATTGAAGAATTTTTGGAGCTTGCAGAAAAATGTTTAGATGACCCAAAACTGGCTTCTGAAACTTTTGTTGATACTTCTATTAAACAGGTTTATTTTTCTCATAGTTTTATAGAAGAAAAGCTTGCAGAACTTTCTTCAAATGAAGCAAAAGAAAAATATTCAGAAAACGACATTCAAAGAATGAAAAGAATTTTAACAAGATATAAAAATTATTATGAAAAAAATGAGTGCAATGAACCAATATCAATAGGGGCTATTCCATTGGATGTTTATAACAATATAGTTCCGAGTGATACTGAAAGAACATCTTCGAAAAACCCTTATTCTGATGGCGGAAACCAAATTTTAGCACTTAGAGCTTTTGATTTTTATCCATCCGTTCATAGTTTTAATAATGATTTTGGCAGATGCAGCTTTATAGAAGAACTTTCATTGGAAGAAAATGTTTTAAATACTGTCCTTTTGGCAGCAACAAGCAATAAATCAAACAATGATATTGGAATAAGGCAAAACCACGCATATTCTGTTCAAATTGCAAGAGATGAAAAAACAAGCGAGCTTAGGTTTATAATTAAAGACCCTATGAATACGCTTTTTGAAAAAGAACTTACATATAAGGAATTTTTGGATAATTTCACTTATGCTGCTATAGCGCATCCGAAATATAACTAAAAAAGTTTTTTACCCATAAAAAATGCCCCATAATGTTCATTATGTTGCATTCAAGTTCTATAACCTTATATTATCATTATTTTAACCTTTGTTCAAGACTTAAAATTTTATTATTT
>DVKW01000194.1 GCA_018715855.1 Candidatus Galligastranaerophilus intestinigallinarum | reverse complement strand
TTTTGCTATATTCCTTATTGTTTCATAAAATTTTGCACTGTTTGAAACAGTTTCAAAATATTTAAGATGAACAACGGCAAGCGAAATTTGCCTTATTAAAAGTGGCAAGAAATTAAAAAAATCGGGGTTTTCAATGTTTCCGCAAATTTTAACAATGCCGGAAATTTTGCCTTTTTCATAAAGGGGAAAATATATTTCATCATTTTTTTTAATGTATGAAGAATTATTTTTTGAAAAATCATCAAAAATTGTTGTTAGTTGGATATTTTTTTCAGAATTGACAAGGTTTTCCCACGGTTTAACAAAATTTTTAAGAAGGTTTGAATTTTCATCCAGTGAAAAAATTTCAACGTCATTAATTTCAAAAAACCTTTTAAAAACCTGTTTAAGCCCTAAAATAAGCTCGTTTGCAGTTTTGGAACTTTCAAAAACAACGGTAAGTTCATACATTATTTTATAAAACAAATTAAAATCTACTTTAATATTTTCCATTATTCTTCAAGATCCTCTTCTGTTTCAAAAAGTTCTTTATTTGCACAGGTTTTGAAATTTTTAAACATTGCTTTATCAAATTCTTCAGAGATAACAAGTTTGCCGTGAAGATAGGTTACTTTGCCGTTGCCGAATTCTTCTTCATCAAGCTTTTGTCTTAAGCTCATATATTCAGGGTCCAGCGCAAGGCGAGCGTTTACTTCATTTAAAACATCGTAAATATATCTTGTTTTAATGGTGTCGCCTTCAGAATCCAATAACAAACCTGCTTTTTTGAATTCTTCCGCAGAATCGCTGTATTTTTTCATGGATTTTAAAAGAATAGCCAAATTGTAGTGCGCTTCATAATTCATCGGTTCAATTTCAATTGCCTTGCAATAATATCTTCCTGCCGCATAGTTTCTTCTTAAAAGCTGGTTTGCAATGCCTAAATTATAATAAACATCGTATTCTTTTAATGATTTTAAGGCCTTTTCATAAGAATCAACAGCATTAATAAGAAATTTTTTTGCTTTGTATCTGTCTTCACCAAATATTAAAGATTTACCGCGCCAAGCAAGCCCTTGGTTATAATAAGCTACGCCTTTATTAAATTTATAAGTTTTTTTGTTATCAATAATGAATGGAATATACATCCACTTTGGAGCTTTTTTAATTGCAATGTCATATTGTTCTATCGCTTTATCATAATTAAATGTAGCTTCTGATAAAACAATTGCATAATCAATTCTTGCAATCATAAAATCGGGCTTTAATTCAAGTGCAAGTTTATAATTTTCAAGCGCCGCATAGTAATCTTCATAAGCAACATAAAGATTTGCCAAATTATACCTTGCTCTCACATGCTTTGGGTGAAGCTCAAGAGCTTTTGTATAGTTGTTAATTGCTTCTTGAGGCTTATGTTTTTTATATGCCCTATCACCCTGATAGACATAATAAAAACTTTGAACCTTGTGCCATTGGGCTTTGTAAAATTCAGGAAAAACAAAAAAGCTTATAATTAATAAAACAAAAAGAACAAGAGATACAACCCTTACAGTTGTATCTTGCAAAAAGTATAAAATTTTCTTTTTTATATTATTCATGCCTCAAAAAGTTCAAAGAGCTTATCTTGTATAATTTCTTCATCCAATTCGTTTGTGAATTTGTTTAAATCGATTGCACGCTGAAATTCGTTTGCAGCGTCAATTTTTCTGTTTAATTTTGCATAGCACCTGCCCAAATTAAAATGGGCCAAAGTGTAATTTGGGTTTAGTTCAACCGCTTTTTTAAATAATGTCATTGCACGGCCGACATCATTTAAAGTATCAAGGTAAATTACCCCTAAATTATTTTGTGCAATGTCATAGTTTGGGTCTGCTTCTATTGCTAAATTGTAGCAATCGATTGAATCTTGAACGGAATTATTTTCCCAATATGCCATAGCAAGGCGAGTATAAATTTTAACGTCTTTAACACCTTCTAATAGCGCCATATTGTAATATTTAATAGACATATCTATATTGTTGTCATCAAAATAAATATCGCCAAATAAAGTATAAATCGGGCCTTTTTCTTTTGTTAAAGTGAGAGCATATTCTAAAACCGTTATAGCAGAAGTGTAATCATTGTTTATTTTATAATAAATTGCAGCCAAAGCTTGCGCAACAACAGATGTCCATTCATTATCGGGGTTTTTTTCAATTGCTTTTTTATAAAGTTCAATTGCAGTTGTATATTGTTCCAATTGAACGTATGTAAAAGCAAGAGAATTTATATAGAAGGGGTTTTCTTTGTCATATTCAAGAGCCATTCTAAAAGCGTTTGAAGCATTGATGTAATCTTCTTTTTTAAGATATAAATGCCCAAGTTCATAATAAGGCCTTGAAAATTCAGGAAGCTTTAAAACAAGCATATTGTAATAATCAATTAATTCATCAATTTTTTCAGGGTATGCTTGTTGCATAAATTCAATTGTATTAATCAATTTTTCAGGGTGATTATTTGACAATTTGCTTGCATTTTCAAAGCACTGCAGTGCAACTGTCGGGCGCTTTTTCTTAATTGCAATTTTTGCCATTTTTTCGTAAAATTCGGGCGCATTTTTGGTGTTATCCAATGCATCCATATAAATTTGATAAGCGTCTTTATCAAATTTGAATTTTTCTAAAATTTTTCCAAAAGTGTTATATCTAAAGTAGTTAAAATCGGTTAAAAGGTTTTTTGCAAACATTTTTATGGCTGCTTTATCAAAAATTGTGGTAAAAGAAGCTTCCGCTATATAAAAAATTCCCTTTAGTTTATCTTTTAAGCTTTTTGTTTCATCTTTGCTTAAAAGTTCAAGCGCCATAATAAATTTAGCACGAGAAGAACCTTTTGGGCTTAATTTAACTGCATTTTTTAATTCTTTTTTGGCTTCTTCTTTTTCACCTTTAATTGAAAGGAAATACCCGAGATACATTCTTGCATCAGGGTTTTTTTCATCTATTTTAACTGCGCATTTGCACTGTTCAATTGCCGTATCAATTCCAATTTGTTTGTTTTCATACATTAAAACGGCCAATCTGTAATAAGCGCTTGCTTCGTTGGGGTTTTCTTTAATAGAATCAATATAAAAATTTATTGCATTGGTTAAATCTTCAGCTGATGCTCTTAATAAAAATTCCTGATGGTATTTTGTGGCAATCTCCAGGCTTGTTTGTTTCTTTTCTTTAGTTTGGGGTTCAATTAACATTTTTTCTACCATTTTAACAACCAATAAAAAAATTAATGAGTACTTCCATTTCTTATTATTGCAAAAATTTTTGTGTTTTACCCATCAGAAAATAAAAAATCGACTGTTTATAGTATAAGGCCTTAAAACCCACGCAAACAGGGGCACTAAAGTTTTATGGAAGATATGAATTTTTTGGTTGGGGCGGAATCATAATCGCTTTGAATTTTGGTTGATAAAACAAGCTTGGATGTTATGTTATCTGAATTTTGAATTTGTTCTTTAACTTTATTTACCAAATTTTCCCTGTTTTTGGTTTCATAAACTGCAATTGTTCCGTTTAATTTCAAAAAGGGAATATATTTAAAATCTGCTTCAAAATTTGCGTATGGCACATATTTTGAACCTGCCAAAATTTTGCCTTGTTCCGTTAATTCAATGTTAGACAAAGGCAAAAC